>MU158686.1:0-42216 GCA_015711955.1 Actinomycetota bacterium
TGTGTCTTACGAAGTCTTTTATCCCTCCCTCGTAACGGAAGACCATGGTCTCCGGTGGATCCTTCCTCTCATCCCTCACCTCTATCCTCAAACCGCGGTTCAGGAACGCCATCTCCCTCATCCTCTGGGAGATTATGTCGAAGTCAAACTCCACGGTCTCGAAGATCTCCGGGTCGGGTTTAAAACTGACCACTGTTCCTGTCCTGTTGGTCTCCCCTACCACGGTTAACTCGGTTACCGGTTTACCCCTTTCGTACCTCTGCTGATATACTTTTCCGTCCCTTCCCACCTCCAACACGAGCCATTCCGAGAGGGCGTTCACCACCGACACGCCAACTCCGTGAAGACCCCCCGATACCTTATAAACCTTGCTTCCGAACTTACCTCCCGCATGTAGGGTGGTGAGTACCACCTCTGCCGCCGGTCTGCCCTGTTTCTCCATAATCCCAACGGGTATGCCCCTCCCATCGTCAACTACAGTCACCGAGTTGTCTCTGTGTATGGTCACCCATATGTTTCGGCAGTAACCCGCGAGGCACTCGTCGATGCTGTTGTCCACCACCTCAAAAACCAGATGGTGAAGACCCCTTGGTCCGGTACTCCCTATATACATGCTGGGCCGTTTTCTCACCGCTTCCAGGCCCTCCAATACCGATATGGAGCTTTCGTCGTAGATCTCATCAACTCTTGTCTCTGTCATCTCCGACCTCCAAACAAGAAAAAATGCTGGTCAATATGGAAATTATACCAGCAAACGCCCTCATTATGCTAAAGTTAAGGTTTATGTTTAATCTTTATCTTGATATCCTTTATCCTGCCGCCTGAGAATTCCTCTAATTTTTTCTTAAGTGTCTCCAAGATATACACCATCTCCTGATACCACACGCTTGACTCCACCGCCACGAAGAGCGTGCCCTTTATGACCTTGTAAGGTTCGGTGTGAAGCGCCAATCTCTCTCCCACCAATGACATCCACGCCTCTCTTAAGGCCAACGTCATCGAAATACGAGATGTGATCTCATCATCTTCCTTTAGATCCAACAATATCTCCCTTATTTCCCTGACGTCCTTCATGTTCTCAAATATTCCTCCATGTTCAACACGTGATAACCGTACAACTGCCTCCTACCCACGGCATCGGTCACGAACACCTGATTTCTTTCCTCCAAAGTACTCAAGAGAAGGTCAGCGTGGTTGTCATCCAACTCGCTCAAGCAATCGTCCAACAAGAGTATTACCTCTTCTCCCCTCTCTCTTAACATTTCCTCTATTGCCAGCTTCCAGGCTAAAGTAGTCAATTTTTGCTCTCCTTGGGACGACTCTCTTCTCGTGTTTCTACCATCTACTTCGAAAATGATCTCGTCCCGATGGGGGCCCACCAACGTTTGTCCCCTCCTTATTTCCGCCGCCAACATCCTCTCTAAAACGTCTTTTGGTTTAGCGTCCCTTGTGGCTCTCAGAGTGGAGTAATATCTTATCCTCAAGGTGCTCCTCCCTAACCTCATCAGCGTCTTCCCCATCTTGTCCCTGACCTCTTCTAATAACTGCAGCCTGTCTCTCGTTATCCTTTCTCCTATCTCCACCAGCATCACGTTCCAATGTTCCAACTCCCTGGCGGTTCTCTCCCCCGCCTTTATTCCCCTCAACACCTCATTCCTCTGTCTTACAACCCTAAGAAAGTCGGTAAGATCACAAGAATAACCAGGCTTTATTCTCGATAAGGAAAGATCCAACTCCCTCCTTCTTTCCTCAGGCCCCCCTTTTATGAAGGTGACGTCATCAGGAAGGTTTACCAGAGCGTGTGTTCTCTTGATGAAAGGGTATCCTCTATGATCAACCCCGTTCTCATCCACCCTCACGGAGTATGAATACGTATTTTCCCCTCTTTTAAAAAGTGCTACTATTTCCGCCTCTGACTCACCCTTTTTTATTAGTTCTACCCATTTTCTTGCCCTGATGGGTTTTCCTTCACACAAGACAAAAATGGCCTCAAGGAAGTTGGTCTTCCCCAGGCCGTTCCTTCCCACCAAGGCATTTATACCACTCCTGAGGGGAATATCCAGGGTTGAGAAATTTCTGAAATTCCTCAGAGTTATTCCTTTTAACACCCTACAACCTTACCGGCATAACCAGGTATATGAAGTCCTCTCCCTCGACCCCCTTGATTACAGCGGGTTTCAGCGGCTCACTGAATCCCATCAAGACCTCATCCCCGTCTACCGAGGCAAGTCCGTCTTCCAAAAACCTACCGTTGAAGGCTATTGTCATTTCCTCACCTCTGTATTCCGCCGGTATCTCCTCGAAGGCCTCCCCTACATCCTTGGATACTGTGGAGATCCTTATCCCTCCATCCTTCAACTCCATCTTCACTGTGGATCCCACATGGGTCACCCTCTTCAAGGAGGAGAGTATGCGTTTTTTATCCACCTTAACCTCTTTATCCAAATCCTTCGGTATGAATTGTTCATACTTAGGAAACTTGCCCTCTATCAGTCGGACTTTTATCTCGAACCCTTCAGATGAGAGGGTCAGATAGCTTCCACCCTCCTCTCCGTACAGATCTATGTGGTCGCACTTCTGCGCGAGTTTCGCGATTCCGTTCGAAACCTGGGAAGGTACTACGTACTCACCAGAGCCGATGGTCTTCAAGTTGTCTTTTACTTTAATCAGCGATAAGCGGTAACTATCAGTGCACACCATGGTGATGACTCCTTCCCCGAGTTGCAGATAAATACCGGTGAGAATCGGCCTTTTGTCGTCTTTGGACGCTGCACGCGAGACTTTGTCGAGCGAGGAGGAGAAAGTCTGAAAAGGTATTTTTTGTGCAAGGAGTGACCCTTTTTCGGGTTCCTCGGGAAAATCCTCCCAAGGCATGACCTGAAGGTGGAAGAAGGACGAGACGCCCTCCAAGGAAAGACGGTTTTCCTCGTATCTCAATTGAAGGCTCTCCTCTTCCATGTCTTTGAGTATGTCCAGAAGAAGCCTCGCATTGACCACGCATTTACCTGAGCCCTCTAGGTCACATGAAAGGGAGGTTTTAAAAAAGGAGTTAAGATCCGTGGTCCTGAGAAGGACCTCGCTTTCGTTTGTCTCCATGAGCACGCCGCTGAGTATGGGGAGAGAACCACGTTGGGATGTGAAGGGAAGTGCTAATTGAAGAGCACCGACCAACTCGTCCCTGAGACACCTTAATTGCATGTTGATAACCTCCCGTACCCTCCTATGAATAACCTCTTCTTACTTTAATACTAATAAAGAGGGAGACAAATGTGGGAAAGTTGTCTCGTGCCACGGTAGTGGCCTATTTCACGTGAAAAAGGCTTGTGGAAATCCTGTATATAAAACTGCCCAGCGAGGGGATTTGTGAGGGAAAACCTCAAGATAGACGGAGTTTATAACAGGATACGAACCGTTTGTGAACATTTTCTCAAGAATGTCATCAGAGCCTTCCCCTTTTCAGTTTATTTGTAATGGACTGGATGAGATCGTAGATCTCCTTTTTGGCGTGCATGAGATTCTTTATTTTTTCCACGGAGTGGATGGCCGTGCTATGGTGTCTTCCACCGAAGGCGTTGCTGATGGCAGGAAGTGACGCGTCGGTCAGTTCCCGGCATAAATACATAGCGACTTGTCTTGCCGTGACAAGGGTTCTGCTGCGGTTGGGACCCTTGAGATCCTCCGGGGAAAGCCTGAAATGCTCAGCGGTGGCTTTAATGATGTCCTCGATGGTTATTTCCACGGGTTTTTCCTCGGGAAGGATTCCTTTGAGCACCTCCTTCGCCATGTCAAGGGTTATCCTTTCCCCCGTCAGGCTCGAGTACGCAACGACCCTAATTAAGGCTCCCTCAAGCTCCCTTATGTTCGACTCGAAGCTACTGGCGATGAAATGTATAACGTCGTCAGGCACGTCCTTTTTATCAAGATCCGCCTTTTTCTTGAGAATAGCGATACGGGTCTCCAGTTCAGGTGGTTGGATGTCGGTTATGAGACCCCACTCGAACCTCGATATGAGCCTCTGTTGAAGGTTGGGAATCTCCTTGGCCGGCCTATCGCTGGTCAAGACGATTTGTTTGTTGTTGTTGTGAAGTTCGTTGAACGTGTGAAAGAACTCCTCCTGGGTCCTTTCCTTGTTGCCGAGAAATTGGATGTCATCCACCAAGAGCATGTCGGTGGAACGATATTTTCTCTGGAAATAGGAAGTTCTCCTGTCCTTCAAGGAGTCTATGAACTCGTTAACGAACTTCTCCATGGGAACATAAGTGACCTTGATGTCAGGGAAG
This sequence comes from Actinomycetota bacterium, assembly GCA_015711955.1. Taxonomy (GTDB): domain Bacteria; phylum Actinomycetota; class Geothermincolia; order Geothermincolales; family RBG-13-55-18; genus JACVJK01. The sequence continues at coordinate 4,281 of MU158686.1, forward strand.
AGACTGCGAGTATAGTGACCGATGGCGTGCATGAGATGGGTCTTACCTAGTCCGCTGCCCCCGTATATAAGAAGTGGGTTGTAACAGGTGGGATTCTCTGATACGGCCCGAGCCGCTGCGTAAGCAAAACGGTTGCTGGGTCCTATGACGAAGGTGTCGAAGGTAAAGCGGGGGTTGAGCTCAGCAGTGGTTTGCTCTTCATCGAGGCGGTCAACGTCCAGGAAAGTCGTTTTCCTGCCCCTCCTCTTGGGAACGGAAAGAACGACCTTAACCTCCCTTATAGATGGGTTTATAGAGGTTATGGTGTCTTTAATTGTTCCTAAATAACGCCTCTCCACCCATTCCTTGGTGAACCGGTTCTCGGTGACAAGACATAGGACCCCGTCCTCTAAGGAAGCAGGCCTTAGGCTATTGAGCCAGAGGGAGGAGGGGACCCCGATGAGATCCCCTATCTTCTCCTTACACTCGCGCCATATCTCCTCAGCCGAAAGCGACATGAGAACTTCTCCCCCGTGATTGTGAAGAAGAGGAGTTGCGGGAGCTATTCTATTACAGCCCAGAAAGGGACTGCAAGTAACGTCGTCCTTGCGTCGAAAGGAAGATCTTTCCAGAAGGATCCCTTATTACCAGGTTTTTTTGTACCAGATCTCGTGCATCACGGTAGGCCGTGCTTACTGAGACGCCAAGCCTTTTAGCCAGCTGTTGGGCGTTGAGAGGCCCCGAGTCGGCCAAGAGGGTCATGAGGACGATCTGTCTCATTGAGAGGTTGTCAAATGAAATCCCGGACCTATGGGAAAGCAGCCTTTCCGGGAGGATCTCCAACCTTACATAGGTGCCCAAGTCAGGCCTGCTCATGATGACAAGGTTTCCACCTCTCTCCTCCATCTCCCTTCGGGCCAGAAAAAAACCCATCCCAGCACCCCTTATTGACCTCCTAAGCACGTCGTTGGCCGTGGTGTAACCTGGCTGCATCGCCAAATCAAGATCGGGTATTCCAGGACCGGTGTCAGAAAAGGAGACAAAACCCATCTCGGGATGTACAAGCACACAAACCTCGCAGGGAAGAGCGTGGGCGAGATTATCCACAATCTCCTTGATGGCTGTGGTGGGAGGGCGTACCCCACGCTCCTCCAGGGCTGAGACCACCGCGAAGGTAAGGTCGTGGGAGAAACCGGAGAAATCCGATGGCGGAAAACACACGGACTGGAAATTGAGCTCATCATCCCCCTGTATGAAGAGGTAGGTGTTGGGAGAAAGAATCTCGCCGTGAACCTCCACCGATACACCCTCCTGAGAGACCGGCTGCCATAGTCGCACTACTTATCAAATTACCCGATATATTATGATAACGTCCAGTTAAATGGTTTTTAGAATTTTCAACCAGTTTGCATTCGACAAGTGTTTCGACAAGGGAATCGACAGGTGCGATTCCCAGGGGTCGGGACGCCTAAATCCCAAATTAAGTGGTCGAACAACCGCAAAAGTTTTCCACATGGTTTTCAACAGGTGTGGAAAAAGTTACTTCGTTGACACCTCACAGGTCGGTGGTTATAATTTCCGTGCTCTGGAGGAGGTAGTGAGATGAAAAGGACATTTCAACCCAATAACAGGAGAAGAAAGAAAACCCACGGCTTCCGTGTGAGGATGAGGACGAGGGCAGGCAGGCATATCCTTAAAAGGCGCAGGACGAAAGGACGGAAGAGGTTGAGCGCCTGATTTCATGGAGACCCTTAAAACGAAAAAGGACTTCATGAGGGTTATCCGTGGAGGAAGAAGGTTCCGATTGAACTATCTGTCCGCCTCCTTGATAGAAAACGATTTAGGGAAGCCGCGCATAGGAATCGCCGTTTCCAAAAAACTAGGTAAAAGTTTTGTAAGGAACCGTATTCGAAGACGCATTAAGGAAGCGGTAAGGCTAGTCCTCGAGGAATCGGAGAACTCAGGATGGGGAGTGGACGTGATATTCGTGCCCACCGGGGAAGTGAAAAATGCCCCATTCGAAGAGTTGAAGGCGGAAGTGGCGGAGTTGATCCGGAGAAGTCGTGAACATAAAACCGAGAAAGATCGCCGGTTTAACTAAAGCATTAAATAAAAAGGCAGGTCTTGTGGCATCCCTCCCAATCCAGTGGTATAGGTCGGTTATTTCCGTCCTTATGCCTCCCAGGTGCCGTTTTTATCCGCCTTGCTCCCAATACGCAATATCTGCCCTGAGGACACACGGACTTATCCGTGGGTTCTGGCTTACCGCAAGAAGGCTTGTAAGATGTCACCCTCTTCATCCCGGCGGATATGACCCGGTGCCGGAAAGGTAGCGTGATGTAGTATGTGGTCAGAGGTGTGGAGTGCCATAGTATCAGGTCTTTTCTTCCTAATGCAGTTTTTCTACAAGATCACCGGAAACTACGGTTTTGCCATAATCCTCCTGACTTTACTCATAAGGCTGATAATTCTACCGCTGACCCTCAGGCAGACCAAGTCCATGATAGCGCTGCAAAAACTCCAACCCGAGCTGAAGAAGATACAGGAGAAATACAAGGATGATAAAGAGCGCCTTTCGCAGGAGATGATGAAGTTTTATCGGGAACACAAGGTAAACCCGTTTTCAGGGTGCTTTCCCTTGATCGTCCAGCTACCCATATTCATCGCCCTGTACACTGCCATTAGGACCTACCTTCTCACCCCGCCCACAGCGTTGCTGGGAAATGTGTTTGCGATATTTCCCCATGCACCAGCGGGGATGGCTTTCAAGAACACCTCGTTTTTGTGGATAAAAAGCCTGGCAGACACCACGCGCATCGCTGACCCCCTTTTCGTGCTCGTAATATTGTTAGGCCTGACCACGTGGTATTCTCAAAAACAAGTCATGACCGACCCCAAACAGAAAAACCTTCTAATCATCATGCCATTGTTCACCGTTTTTATCGGACTCAGCCTTCCTGCTGGGGTAGTTCTCTACTGGCTTGTGACCAACGTGTTTCAGATTGTGCAGCAATACGGAATAGAGCTTTATGAGAAGAGGCATCCCGAGGAAGTCAGGAGGATAGCTGAGAAAGCGGAAAGGAAGGTGGCAGGGAGGAGGCAAGAAAGAAGATCTGGAAAGGAAGCGCCCGGCGAGAGAGTGGCGAGCCAGGAGGTCAAAGCGACAGATAAGACCAAAGCTTCCACCAAGGGACAGAAAAAAACGGCTTCGGGTATGTCAAAAAAGCAGACTAGCAGCAGTAAACAGGTGCGCAAACCAAGGACCCCTCCGCCAAGAATTTCGGGCAACGGCAGGGCCTGATGGAGGTGAACACATGGAAGGAGCGGCGAATCGCTTGTCACCCAAGAGTCTGGTAGTGGACATCGTCAATATAATGGACATGAGATCGAGGGTAACTTGTTGGGAGGACGAGGAGACCATCCATATAGATATATGGGGGGAGGATCTTGGCCTGCTCATAGGGAAGGGGGGAGCCACCCTGGAAGCCCTTCAAGAAGTGGTGGCTGCCATCGTGAGAAGACGCTTCCAAGATCACAGAGAAGTGGTGTTGGACGTGGAAGGATACCGTGAGCGAAAGAGGAAAAAGATAGTGGAGCTGGCAAGGGAGATGGCCGAAAGGGCTAGGAGGACGGGAAGGCCATCAAAACTAAGCCCCATGACACAAAAGGAAAGGAAGATCGTCCACGAGACGATCAAGGAACTGAAGGGCGTAATGAGCTACAGCGAGGGATCGGAACCTTTCAGGAGGGTGGTCATAGTTCCAGAGGAAAAGGACTTCAACAGAAGACAATGAACTAGATCGATTGACCACGGGATCGTGATGAACGGGAAAAACAGGAGCACAACTCTTCGTGAAAGGTGTATAAATTGCCGATCGACACAACTCTCGGGTTATTGGCACTCTTACCTTTGTAGAAAAAACAGAAAGACCAGTTGAGACGTTTTCCGTTGAGAACCGAATATCCCGACCGATTGACCCCATAACCTCCAAGAAGCCAGAGAAGACCCATTTTGCAGAGGTGAAAGGGAGCTCGGAAGACCTGACGATGGGATCACGCTCGTATGGGTCCCCGCTTCGAATCAGATCGAGCCTTCACGATTCGAATGCCATCACCGATAGGGACACAGGGTTTAACCGCCATGTCATCATATGTAAAACGGCATTACCCCAAATACTTTAACAGCGTTCTGGTGTTTGGTAAGAATTTCGGTTAGTGGAACGAAAACAGTTTTAAGGACTTGAGCGGTAAAGAAAATTTCTGTTAGGAGAAGGTCGAGACGTTTGAAGGCGATCGTGAGCTGGAAGAAAGGTAGGACAATCGGTCAACCCCGTTGAACCCACTTTCTGATGACAACGTTTCACGTGAAACGTTATAAATACTGTCCATGGAAGTGAACTCGTTGTGCGGCGGTGAACTTGCTGGCCATGAGGGTCCAAAATAACCTTGGGCGTAGCGGGGAGTAAAAGTCATTTTTTGTGGTCTCGAGAAAAAAAGAAATGGTCACAGTTCAACAATTCCAAGGGGAAGAGGAATTAAACAAAAGACATACTCTCGAGAAAAGGATCAATTCCTTTCTAAAAAGGCTCGGAATGACTTTGAGGGATGAACAAGTGGAGAAGTTGTATCACTATTCCTTGGAGCTTTGGAGATGGAACAAGGCCTACAATTTAGTCTCCAGAAAACTCGAATGGGATGAACTGGTGGATTTGGTCTTGGACTCAATCACGCCACTCTCCCTGAGGGGCCTTTTACGACCGGACATGAGGGCATTGGACGTGGGTGCCGGAGCTGGAATGCCCGGCATCCCCCTTTTGGTTTGTTCAGATGGATTTATACTGGAACTGTTGGAACCGACCAGAAAGAAAGTCACCTTTATGCGTCACGCTATAAGGAGTCTCTCCCTGAGCGGGGCCACAGTGATAGCTGAGAGATTGGAAGATCTGGTGAGAATGAGGGATAAATATGTTGAACGTTACGATCTGGTTATGTCCCGAGCGGCTATGCCCCCCTTGGTTCTGCTCAGAAGGACCTTGCCTTTGATTAAAAAGGGTGGAAGCGCCTTGGTGTTTGTGGGTTCCGGGGATGTTCCCGAGATCAAAAAAGAGTCGTCGAAGCTTGCCCAGAAGGGCTTGGAAATAGAACAAATAAAGTCCCTGACCAGGTTAACCGGCAAGGACAAAAGCCTGGTTTTAGCGAAGAAAGTTTGAGAACCTTGTAAAGACCCACAGAATTAGCGTATGCCGGTTGAGCAGGAGGCGATAGCGATAGTGGGAAAGATAATCGCCATAGCAAACCAGAAAGGGGGCGTGGGGAAAAGCACCACCGCCATCAATCTGGGTGCTTACCTGGCCTTGGATGGGGCAAAGGTTTTGGTGGTCGACCTCGACCCCCAGAGCAACGCCACCAGCGGGCTGGGAATTGCGCCGGCCAGCCTCGACAGGACCGTTTACGAGGTGCTGGTGGATGAGACTCCTATCGAGGATGTGATCGTGAGCACCAGGACCCCTGGATTGTATTTGGTCCCGTCATCCTTGAAACTTGCAGGTGCCGAAGTGGAGCTGGTGTCGGTCTTTGCCAGGGAGACAAGGCTCAAAAAGGCACTGGATAGGGTTAGGGATAATTATGATGTCGTGCTCATCGATTGCCCGCCCAGCCTGGGCTTGTTGACCGTCAACGCCCTCACCGCTTCTGACGAGATCCTCATTCCTATACAATGTGAGTATTATGCGTTGGAAGGACTTGTCCTGCTCTTGAAAACCATAGAGAAGATAAAAATACACTTAAACCCCGATTTGAGAATAGGAGGTATACTCCTGACCATGCACGACCCGAGGACCAAAATATCCAGGCAGGTGGTTGAGGAAGTCCGAAGGCAGTACCCAGAAGAAACATTCGAGACTATTATTCCCCGAAACGTGAGGCTGAGCGAGGCGCCAAGCCACGGGCTACCCATATACCTTTACGATCCCACGTCCAGCGGTGCGGTGGCATATAGGTGTTTGGCCAAGGAAGTGATGAGCAATGTCTAAGAAAGGTCTGGGAAAAGGATTGGGAGCGCTGATAAGTTCGAGCAACAATGCCGATCAGCCTAGGCACGAGATGATCCCCATTGACAGCATAAGGCCCAACCCCCTTCAGCCAAGGCAGAAGTTCAAGGAAGAGAGCCTTAGGGAGTTATCGGAATCCATTAAGGAGCATGGGGTGATCCAGCCTATACTCGTTAAACCGGTGGGAACCCACTATGAGATATTGGTGGGAGAGAGACGATGGAGGGCGGCCAAGATGGCGGATATGAAGAGTATACCTGCCATTATCAAGGAGGCAGAAGCAGATGAGTCCTTGCAGATCGCCTTGATAGAGAACCTCCATCGCGACGACTTGAACGGGATAGAAGAGGCGAACGCTTACAGGCAGCTTATGGAGGAGTTCGGTCTCACCCAGGAGGAAATAGCGAAAAAAGTAGGCAAGAGCAGGTCCGCGGTGGCCAATGCCCTGAGGCTTCTTCAACTTCCACTTGAGGTTCAAGCTGCGGTGGTGGCGGAGCAGATATCGGCGGGCCACGCCCGGGCTTTGTTGGCCATACAAGGGGATCCATTCCAGAAGTTGCTCCTCAAACGAATCATAGAGGAAGGTCTTTCGGTGCGACAGACCGAGGAGCTGGTGAGAAGGCACTTAGCGGGAAAGACTGCTTGCATGAAACACAAGCCGATAACCCTGCAAGACGTGGCCGAGAGGCTTTCCGATATGCTTCGAACGAAGGTGAAAGTACTTAAGGGAAAACGTAAAGGAAAGATAGTCATCGAGTTTAAAAAGGAGGAAGAGCTCACAAACATAGTTAACACGATACTCTCTGCCACGAAAAGCGAAGAGAAAGGGGACTCGAAAGCATCCGAATCCAGCGTCTTTTGAAGGTGCCCAACCCCGGACATCATATTCAGCATGTGATATGGCCCACTTCTTTTGATGTGTAAATCTCACTGGGCGACCCCATCGACGGTAAGGGGCTCTATCGGGATGGTTTAAGCTCTGTACTTATCGAGAGCCAATTCCACCAGTCTTGATACTAGCTGACGAAAGTCCATGCCCGCCGCCTCTGCGGCGATGGGGAGGAGGCTGGTCTCAGTCATTCCTGGGCTGATGTTGAGTTCTAACACCTGGGGAACCCCATCCTCGTCGATGATCATGTCCACCCGCGACACGTTTTGGCAACCCAAAACCTTATGGCATGTGGTGGCCACCTCAACCGCCTTCTTGGAGACGGCTTCTTCGAGGCGGGCGGGACAATAATATTCGGTCTTGCCCGGAGTATACCGGGACTCGAAGTCGAAAAAGCCTTGTTTGGGAACGCTTTCCACCAAGGGGAGCGGCTCAAGCACTTCGTTGCCAAGGATGCTGGCGGCTACCTCGGTCCCTTTTATGTACTTTTCCAAGAGGACTCGGTGATCGTAGTGCAGAGCTGATTGTATGGCCTTGGGCAACATCTCTGGGTCATTAACTATCCTTACCCCCAGAGCGGAGCCTTGCGCCACTGGCTTCACCACCAAGGGAAAACCCAGATGGGCTGCGATGTCAGGCAACGCTTCCACCGCTCCCATCTCTTGAAGGGTGTCCTCGGTGAGCACTCGAAATGGAGGGGTTGGTATGCCATTCCTGATGAACAGCTCTTTGGAGAGGACTTTGTCGAAGCCGAGGGCACTACTGAGAGCGTCGGGTCCGGTATAGGGGATGCCGAGAATGTCCAAAAGTCCCTGCACCGTACCGTCCTCTCCGAACTTCCCGTGGAGGGCGATATAGGCCAAATCTGGTCGTGTTGCCTTGAGTTTTCCTACCAGGCCAGGATCCACATCCAAGGCAATGACCTCATGCCCCAACTCTTCCAAGGCCCTAGCCACCCTTCTTCCGCTGCGCAAGGAAATGTCCCTTTCCAGGGAACGACCCCCCATGAGCACACATATTCTCATGGCTCCTCCTTGTCCTTGGCGTCCTCGCCTTTCAGTCCGCGGGCGAGCCCCAAACAGGAAGCGATGGAAAACTCCCTCTTTATGACCCGAGAAAGCCTCTTTATGCCCTCATGTATATGTTCCAAGCTCGGATAGCTAAAGTTGAGACGCATATAGTGATTCCCCCCCGGAGGTGGGAAAAACCCGGTGCCCGGCACAAAGGCGACTTTGTGTTCCAGAGCAGAAGCCAGCATGTCCGATGAGTTTATGTATTCCGGAAGGGATACCCAGATGAAAAGCCCGCCGCTGGGCTTGGTCCAGCTGACTCCCTCGGGGAAATACTCCTCTAAGGCCGAGAGCATAGCGTCCCTGCGTTCCCGGTATATGTTCCTCAGCTTTCTGATCAAACCCCTCCAATCCCTGTCTCGGAAGAACCTGTGGGCCACCCTTTGGGTGAAGGAAGAGGTGCATAAGTCTGCCGATTGTTTGGCCAAGAGGACCTTCTCCAGTATGGGTCGGGGAGCACACACCCAACCGATGCGCATTCCTGCGGAGAATATCTTTGACAAAGTCCCCAGATATACCACCCTTTCTGAGTCCAGGGAGCGCAGGGCCGGAATGGGCTCGCCCTCATAGCGAAGCATGCCATAGGGGTTGTCCTCGACGATGACGAAGTCGTATTCCCGGGAGAGGGAAATGAGGGCGTGCCTCCTTTCTTCCTCCAGGGTTATCCCCGTGGGGTTCTGGAAATTGGGGACAGTGTAAAGAAATTTGGGCCTCTCGCCCTTGGAGGCCAAGCTCTCAAGGGTTTCCTCCAGTACTTCCACCATGAGCCCTCTCTCGTCTAGTGGTATGGAGTGGATGACAGGTTGGTAGCTGACGAAACTGTTTAGGGCTCCCACATAGGTGGGTCCTTCCATGATGATGTGATCACCAGGGTTGATGAGTATTTTTGCCAGAAGGTCGAGACCTTGCTGAGCGCCGTGGGTTATGACTATATCCTCGGGCAGAGCAGCGATGCCTTCTTCCGCCATGACCTCTACGAGGTCGTGTTTCAGCGGGACATATCCGTCGGTAGGCCCATACTGTAAGGCGGCGGGGCAGTCCTCAAGGATGACCCCCTTTACCGTCTCCAGGATGACCTCCGGGTCAATGGCCTCGGTGTAGGGAAGGCCTCCCGCGAATGAGATTATGTCCGGCCGAGCGGTGACTGCCAGCAGATCACGCACCTCGCTGGAGAGCATCTGTGAGGTCCTGCTGGCGTAATGATCGTAAAAGGGATCCACCGTTATCTTGGCACACATTTTTCCTCCGGCAGGAAAGGCGCTGATCCGGATCCATCGGCACTCCGATGCCGTATGTGTTGAAGTATAGCACGCCCGGACGAGATTGAATGGTTAGAAGAACGAATGTTCGCTGTGCAAGCAGCTGTCCTATCTGTCATCGGCGGAAGAAAGACCTAACTCGGCGAAGGGGCTTCTGGGGGCCAGTCGAGCTCGTTCGAGGCGCTTCCCCCCACAGGGCAACTATGGAAAGCTTTGGGGCCCAAGCTCCTGGGCAAGATAAAGGACGGATGTCAGGGGGCCGATATGAAAACGACGAGGCGGTGAAAGACCTGGAAAAGAAGAAGGCCGCATCGTGGACTGAGGGGCGTGAAGATAAGGGCCGCGTGGTCGAGGGAGGTAGTTCAGGCTTTCATGGAGCTGCAAGGAGCGGATTTCGAACTTCTGGTAAGGTACCTTCACAAGACCAGGGGGCTGGACCTCAATCAATACAAACCCAACTACCTGCGAAGAAGAATAGGGGTGCGCATGAGGGCCAGGGGATGCCCCGACTACCATTCGTATTTGCATCTCCTGAGGCTTCAGCCAGAGGAATTCAACCACCTCATAGACGACCTCACCATTAACGTCACGGAGTTCTTCAGGGACGAGGATGTTTTCGAGGAACTAAGAAGGGCGGTCATACCCTCCCTTATTCGCGACAGGAAGGACATGGGCATCCTGAACCTGAGGATGTGGAGTGCTGGGTGTGCCACGGGAGAAGAGCCTTATTCCCTAGCCATGTTGGTTCGCGAGGCGTTGACACGAGAAGGAGGTCAGGAGAGCTGGAACGTCCGGATTTTGGCTACCGATCTGGACGAAGGAGCGCTGGCCAAGGCTCGCAAAGGACGGTACGAGGACGTTAAGCTCTTGGATGGCATGAGTTGTGAGGACCATTTTGTGAGGGCAGGAGATTGCTACCAGGTCCGGGAGGAACTGGCCAGGATGGTGAAGTTCCTTCGTCACGACGTAGCGAACCAACCTCCGTTACGCCATTTCGACCTGATCCTGTGTCGTAACGTGCTGATATATTTCGAAAAGGAGAGGCAGAGGAAGATATTGGAAAGTTTTTGTGAGGTTTTGAGAAAGGGCGGGATGCTAGTGCTGGGCAAAAGCGAGGCCATCCTGTTCGGGGAGGGGTTACCGTTGGAGCCTCACCAGCGCAGATTGAGGATCTACCGACGCGTGTGATGAAAGGACAGATGATTAGCGTCGATAGGGCAGGCAGTTTCCTAAAAGTTGACTGGCTTTATGCCGAAAAGTTTATAAAACTCGTTTTCAGACACGTGCGCGGCGACGAGGAAGGTGAAGGTGGCCTGATGCCTTTCCTCCGTTTATATTGCGGAGGACCGTTATCGGTTTATGAGGAAATCGAGTCACTTAATCCATGGCCGTCTGGTTTAGGGTTGGAGGTAAGGTTATGGATGGTTCCTCCTTTGGTGGGGAAAGAGGGGGAAGGCTCTATCGCAGGGCTGCCCTAACTTGCTTTTTCGTGCTTATAGCTCTGATCGTGGCCCACTTTGTCTCGGGAATTGTTCATCTTTCCTTGGGGGCCGAGAAGGCAGGCGAGGCCCTCGAGGAAGCCAGACAGGGCGGGTCCAATGAGGCCGCTGAGCTGGCAGAAGAGGCGAGGAACTTGATGGCCAAGGCGAGGATCTCTTCATCAGCACTGTTCGCAGCTGCACTGATGATCGCTCTTCTTGCTGCGCTTCTGTTCTATCTCTGGTTGAGGGAGGCTAGCCGAGAGATAACCAGCCAGATACAGAGCGTGGCTACCGGAGACGGAGACCTCACCAGGGAAATCCGTACCAGCAACCCGATTCCTTTTGGGGAGTTGGTTGATTCCACCAACTACCTTTTGGGAGCCCTTAGGGGTTCCATTGCGGAGATAAGCAGGATAGCAGGGGAGCTCAGCAACAGTGCCGATCAGATGTCTGCGGTCATCCAGGAGATGAACGCCTCCAGCCAGGACATCACCAACACCATCGCCCATATAGCCAAGGGAGGCGAAGAGCAGGCCAAGAGGATCTTGGAGACCTCCCACACCATGGAATCCCTGAACGCGGGCATGCAGGAGATCGCAGAGAAGGCCGAGCTCTCAAACCGCGCCTCCGAGGAGGCCATCGAGATTGCCCAGAGGGGCGCTGAGGCGGCAGTGGAAACTGCCAACGCCATGGAAGTGATCAGACAAGCCGCCGAGGCCGTAGTGGGAGCCACCTCTGGTTTGGAAGAGAGGTTTATGCAGATCGGCATCATCGTGGACGTCATCACCAGCGTGGCGGAGCAAACCAACCTCCTGGCCCTGAACGCGGCCATCGAGGCGGCCCGGGCCGGAGAGCAGGGCCGTGGCTTCGCGGTGGTGGCGGAGGAAGTTCGAAGTTTGGCGGAGAACAGTCGCAAGTCGGCCGAACAGATAGCCAACCTGATACGGGAGATCCAGGCGGGAGTGGGCCACATGCGGGAGGCCATAAACTCGGCCACCGCCCAAGTGGTGGGAAGCACCGAGGTGGCGGAAAAGGCCGGCCGGGCCATGCAGGAAATCGCGGTAACCATTCAGAAAACGGCAAAGTACGCGTACGAGATCGCCGAGATCACCAAGAGCCAGGTGGAGAGGAACGAGGAAGCCCTCAAGGCCATCACCGAGATTGCCAGTATTGCCGACGAGACTGCCGCCTCATCGGAAGAGGCCTCTGCCACGGTCGAGGAGCAGACCGCTTCCATGCAGCAGATGGCAGCGGCTGCCTCGGAACTGGCCAGCATGGCCGAGAAGCTTCACAGGCTGGTCAGTGGGTTCAAGGTCTGAGATGCCATAGTGTGGAGGGGCGTATGGACGGTGATAACAAGGGGAAAAGGGTTGGAGAGGAGTTCACAAGATTTCTCGTCAAGGTCGCTGGCGTGGCCGTTCCGGCGGGGATAGGGGGATGTATTGGCATCGCCTATGCGGCCTCGTCCTTGGGATGGAACCCTTTGCTCAGCGGAGCTTTATTGGGTTTGTTCCTCACTCTGGGACTGACCGCGATTGCCGCCTTTCTCCTGGGGAAAGAGTATTTGTGGCCGCTCCAGGAGCTGGCCTCGGTAATAAATCGAATGATCCAGAAAGATTTCACCACCAGGGCCCGGATTAGGGCAGGTGGGATGATCGGGGATTTTGCCGAGGCCATAAACGGACTGGCGGACACTCTCCGTAAGGTCATCACGGAACAGGCGGAGATGGCGGAGCAGCTCTCTTCCGCCAGCGAGATGATGTCCAGCGTCTCGAGGGAGACCACCAGTACCGCCCAGGATACCACCAACACGGTGGCCCAATTGGCCAAAGGCGCGGAGGAACAGGTGAATAACATAGTCAAAGCTCAGGCCATGGTGAACGAGATCGTCCAGGAAATCTCCCAGGTGGCCGAAAGATCCCAGGAAGCCAGCGGGTTTGCGGGCTTGACCAGGGAAACGGTGGAAAAGGGGGTGGCGGCGGTAAGGCGGGTCACGGAGAAGATGAGGGAGATCAAGGAGAAGGTGGATGCCTCCGCCAGCGTGGTGAGGGAACTGGGAGAACACTCGGCTCAGATCGAGCTGATAGTGGACGTCATCACCAGCATTGCCGACCAGACAAACCTCCTGGCCCTGAACGCGGCCATCGAGGCGGCCCGGGCAGGAGAGCAGGGCCGTGGTTTCGCGGTGGTGGCGGGGGAAGTTAGGAGCCTCGCGGAGGGGTCAGCCAAGGCGGCATCCCAGATCGCCAATTTGGTCAGGGAAATTCAAAGGGGAATCGAGCAGACTATAGAGAGGATGGAAGGTGGAACTCGGGAGGCAGAGGAAGGAAACGTCGTGGTGCTCGAGGCCCAGTCCATGCTGGAAGAGATCAGGTTGGCCTCCAACAGCATAGCTGAGAGGGTGGACGAGATATACATGGCAACCCAGAGCATGAGGGAAAGGAGCGAAAGGATCATCGAGGCCATGGCCACGGTGGCCGGTATATCCCAAGAGTCGGCCGCATCCACCGAGGAGGTCTCCGCCTCGATCGAGGAACTCACTGCCGCCATGCAAGAAGTCACGGCGACCGCCCAGGAGCTGGAGGAGTTAGCGAGCAAGCTTAGGGAGCTGCAGAGGGAGTTCAAAGTCTGATCGACACACGAGGTGAAATGTTCGACTCGATGTTTTCACACCCAAGAAAAATGACGGGTGGGGCTATGAGCAGAAGCCTCTCAAAGGCCAGAGCTCGCTTGACGACAAATACTTAGGAGATTGGATCTTTCGGAGGAAAGAGGGAGATGTCGGACAGGACCAGGCCTTCGGCCACGGAAAAGCAGCTGGTGGTCTTTTCCTTGGGAAGGGAGGAGTTCGCCGTGGATGTCGCCCAGGTGAGGGAGATCATCCGCATGGAAGAGATCACCAGGATGCCCAAAAGCCCTCCTTTCGTGGAGGGTATCATTAATCTTCGGGGACAGATCATCGCCGTAATCGACCTTGCCAAGAGGCTTAACATGAATCCCTCGGAGCGCACAGAGGCCGACCGTATAGTGGTGGTGGAGACGGAAGACCTAAAGGTAGGCATGATTGTGGACTCCGTCTCTGAAGTCATGAGCGTGACCGAGGAAGAGATAGAGCCACCGCCCACGCTGGCCTCCGATGCCGCCTCCCCGTACATTCTCGGCGTTGTGAAGAGAGACAAAAGGCTGATAATCCTTCTTGACCTTTCAAGACTACTTTCCCTCGAGGAGATCTCGGAAATGAGCTTTTGAGGAGGTAAGGATAGGGTATGAAAAAGCAGGGCAGACCCGAGAAGTCCGCACCGACGGTCATGATCGTCGACGACGCGCTTTTCATGCGCATGATGATCCGGGACATCCTCTCCAAAGACGGCTTCGAAGTGGTTGCGGAGGCGGAGAACGGCATGGAAGCGGTGGAGAAATACAAGGAGACCCGGCCCGACATCGTGACCATGGACATCGTCATGCCGGAGATGGATGGGATAGAGGCAGTACGTCAGATCATGAAGATTGACCCCAATGCCCGCATCCTCATGTGCAGCGCCATGGGCCAGCAGCCCTTAGTGGTGGAGGCGCTGGAGGCCGGCGCCAAGGATTTCATCGTCAAGCCTTTTCAGCCTTCCAAGGTCATTGAGGCCGTGGAGAAGGCCCTCAAGGAGTGAGTTCTTCGCCTGAACTGCGAGGGCGGAGGTGGAGGGGTTGTCCCATAGGAAGATCCGCGTTCTTGTCGTCGACGACTCTGCGTTGGTAAGGAAACTGCTGCGCGACATTCTATCGTCCGACCCCGAGCTCGAGGTGATAGGAACCGCTTCCAACGGCATCGAGGCCATAAGGGCCGTCTCCGAGTTAAGGCCTGACGTGGTGACCATGGACATCCACATGCCCGAGATGGACGGGATAACCGCCCTGGAATTCATAATGAGAAAAAATCCCGTTCCGGTAGTGGTGCTGAGCGCTTTGGCCCAGAAAGGGGCTGCCCCCACCCTGAGGGCCTTGGAACTAGGGGCCGTGGACTTCGTGACCAAGCCCTCTCATTTCCCTTCGTCGGTGAGGGAGGTTAAGGAGGAGGTCATTTTCAAGGTAAAAACGGCAGCCAAGGCCAAGGTTTCCCTTCTGGTCTCCCGGAGGAGTAGGGAATCAAGTCTCGACAGGAAACCATCAAGGCCGCAAGGAAAAGGAGCGAAGAAATTGGTGGTCATCGGCGCTTCTGCTGGAGGTCCCAGGGCCTTGGCCGAGATAATGCCCTTGTTCCCCCAAGATTTTCCCGCATCAATAGTGATAGTTCAGCACATGCCCGCCCAGTTCACCCGCCCCTTCGCCGACAGGCTCAACAGTGCGGCCAGGCTTCCGGTGAGCGAGGCAGAGGACGAAGACCTGCTGGAACCTGGCAGGGTGCTGGTGGCGCCGGGAGGCAGGGAGACGATCGTGGTCAGGGAGCCTTCCGGCAGGGGAAGGGTACAGGTCATGGATTCGGTGGCCAGGGTGGGGGCGACCCCCCACATCGACACCACCATGATAACCGCCGCCGAGGCCTTTGGTGGAGACGTGATTGGGGTTCTCATGACGGGCATGGGGTCGGATGGAGTGGCTGGTATGGAGAAGATAAAGAAAAAAAGGGGGATAACCATCGCTCAAGATGAGGAAACGTGCTTGGTCTTCGGCATGCCAAGGATGGCTATAAAGAGGGGAGTGGTGGACTTCGTGGTTTCGCTGGAGAGGATTCCCGAGACCATCATGGAGAACCTGTAGGCCAAAAACAGGACTTTTCGGGCGAGAGGTTTGTAGTTGAAAGCGATTCGTGAGCCTTAGCGAGGATGGACGTTTCTCAGTACAAGGAACTGTTCATAAACGAGGCCCAGGAACACTTAGAGGCCTTGAATCAGGCCTTGCTCGAGCTGGAGAAGGACCCGGGTAACCCCGACGTCCTCACGGAGATATTCCGTTCCGCCCACACCCTCAAGGGTATGGCCGCCACCATGGGATTCGACCAGCTGACCGAGCTCACCCACGAGATGGAGAACGTGCTGGACGGGCTGAGAAGTGGGGACATCGGCGCGTCGCAAGAGATCGTGGACCTCCTTTTTACCTGTTTCGACACGCTCGGAGCCATTGTCGCCCACATAGCCGAGGAGGAAAGCGGGCCCGTGGACACGCAGGCCCTCATAGGGGAGCTCAGGAGAATCTGTGAGGGTGGAAGGAGGCCGGTCCCTCCATTGAGGAAAAGGGAAGCAAGGGAGGCCGATGGGCCTGCCCCCCCATCGGCGGAGTTGCGAAAAGGTGAGAGGAGAAAATGGAGAGTCCGGGTCCATCTGGACAGGGATTGTGTGCTCAAGTCCGTTCGGGTCTTCATGGTCACCAAGAAGCTCACCGCCCTGGGGGAGGTGGTGGGCTCGGCTCCGCCCATGGAGGAACTGGAGGAGGAAAAATTCGAGCACAGCTTCGAGGTCTTCGTGGAAACCGCCTCCGAGCCGGAGGAGATAGAGAAGTCCTTGCTCACCATCGCCGAGGTTGTGAAGGTTGAGGTCAGAGCCCTGGAAGGGGAAGAGATGCCCGCCGAGGCGGCTTCTGGGACTGGAGGCCCCGAAAAAGGGGAGGGGATGCCAGAGACTGTCTCGATCTCTCTGGCTGCGGCGCAGGGCCCCAGGCCCAGTTCCCCTGAGCGCGAGGAGGCAGCTCCAGCACCAGCCTCCCCGGTGAGAACACAGAGCATAAGGGTAAACATCTCCCGTCTGGACAACCTCATGAACCTCATCGGGGAGCTGGTCATAAACCGTACTCGGCTGCAGGAGATCGCTTCCGCTCACGACATACCGGAACTAAAGGAGGTTCTGGCCCAGACCGCAAGGCTCACGGCGGAACTGCAGGACGAGGTCATGAAAACTCGAATGGTCCCGGTGGAGCACATCTTCAACCGTTTCCCTAGGATGGTCAGGGACTTGGCAAAGAGCAGGGGCAAGGAAGTGGACTTCATCATGGAGGGAAAGGAAATCGAGCTCGATCGGACCATACTGGAGGAGATAAGCGAGCCGTTAATGCACCTTTTGCGCAATGCGGTGGATCACGGCATAGATAGCCCGGAAGAGCGCGAGGCGGCGGGCAAGCCTCGACGAGGCACGGTGAAACTGGTGGCCAAGAGGGACAGAAACTACGTTTCCATCGAAGTGAGCGACGACGGCAAGGGCGTGGACTTCCAGAAGATCTTAGAGATCGCGCTGGAAAAGGGTCTCATCTCCCCGGACGAGCGGTTCTCCGTGGGTCCCGACGACGTGCTGAGGATAATGGCGTTGCCGGGCTTTTCAACGGCCAAGGAAGTCACGGGGGTGTCCGGCAGGGGAGTAGGTCTAGACGTGGTGAAGAACAAGGTGGAATCCCTGGGCGGCATGCTGTTGATGGATTCCAGGCCGGGTGAGGGAACAACCTTTTCCCTCAAACTGCCCCTGACCCTTGCCATAATCCAAGCCCTGTTAGTGAGGTGCCGAGGCCAGACCTACGCGATACCGCTGAGCGTGATTTCCGAGACGGCAATCATATCGACCCACGAGGTCCGTTACGTATCCAGCCAGGAGGTCATCTTCCTGAGAGACGAAGCTATACCCATGGTAAGGCTCGATAGATTGCTGGAGATTCCCGGCGAGGAGGCAGGGGATGAGTTCCCGGTTGTGGTGGTGGAAATGGCCGCCCGCAGGGTGGCAGTGGCGGTGGACGAACTAATAGGCCAACAAGAGATCGTCATATCATCCTTAGACAAGATGTTGAAGAGAATAAAGGGCTTCGGCGGAGCCACCATATTGGGGACCGGGGAGGTTGCACTTATACTGGATATACCGAGCCTTCTTAGCTGAAACCCGAGATGAGCGACGGGGCCTGAAAGGAGGACGAATGTCAAGCAGAAGAGAACTCACGCCCCTGCAGTTGGACGCCCTCAGGGAAGTGGGAAATATAGGATCGGGCAATGCGGCAGTGGCCCTTTCCACTATGGTGGACAAGAAAGTGTTGTTGAGCGTCCCTCGAGCGTCCTTGCTTCCTCTGGTCAAGGTCTCGGAGTTGGTGGGCGGCGCCGAAACGCCAGTGGTGGGGGTATACCTGCACATCAACGGGGATGCATCGGGAAGCATGCTTTTGCTTCTGGAAGAAAACAGCGCCCGGGAGCTGGCTCGCCTCATGTGTCCCGATGCTGGCGGAGACGAGCTGGACACCGTTAAGCAGTCGGCACTTCAAGAGACAGGCAGCATCTTGGCGGGCTCTTACCTCAATGCCCTTTCCCAGATGACAGGGCTCCTCCTCAAGCCCACCGTCCCGGGGTTCGCCATGGACATGGCAGGGGCGATCATCGACTTCATATTGGTGGAGATAAGCCAGAGCGAGGACCACGTGTTGGTGATAGAGACGGAGTTCGACGTTTTGGACAGAAGGATCAAGGGACACTTGGTCCTGTTTCCGGATCTCGGCTCGCTGGATCTGATTTTGGGTAGGCTCGGGGTGAGCGGTTAGTGGACGAAAAGCAGGTCAACGTGGGGGTGGCTGAGTACCACGTTACTCACAACCCACACACTTTGGTCTGCTTTGGCCTCGGCAGCTGTGTGGGCGTCGCCCTTTACGACAAGAGGAGAAGGATAGGGGGTCTGGCTCACGTCATGCTCCCCGACAGCAATGCCATCTCCAGAAAGGGCTCGCCGGGGAAGTTTGCGGACACGGCCATCAAATCCATGGTTAAAGAGATGGAAAGGCTGGGGTCTCAAAGGAAGGACATAATAGCGAAGATCGCGGGAGGAGCTTGCATGTTCCACATACCGGGAGCGAGGAACCCCAAAAACGTCCCCGGGCCTTGTCTGGGGATGCAAATAGGGGAGAGGAACGTTGAAGCGGTGAAAAAAATCTTGAGTGAGCTGGACATTCCCCTGGTGGCCGAGGATACCGGAGGGAATTACGGTAGGACCATGCGATTCCGGGTTTCGGACGGGAAGGTCACGGTTAGCTCTATACGCCATGGGACCAAGGAGATGTGATGTCGGGAGATAGCAGGTCAGTGGAGATTTCCAAGGAGGCGCTGGCCGAACTCGCCCATCAGGCCGCCCTGCGGGTGGAGGGAGTCGCAGACCTTTACCTGCCCCCCATGGAGGGGATTGCGATGAGGTTACGCAGGGATTTCATACACAAAGGCGTCAGGGTGGCACAGGAGGGGGGAAACTGGAAGCTCACCCTCTTCGTGAGGGCGGAATATGGTGCTGATCTCCAAGCTCTGGCCAGGAGCTTAAAAAGCGAGGTAAGGGAGTACGTGGAAGGCCTGGCGGGCGTGAGCGTCGGCGAGGTGGACGTTTGGGTTGAAGACGTGGTCATACCCGCAGGAGACAAGTCGAGAGGGTAAACCTGAAAGACTCAGCCATCATCGCCCTCCGAGCGGTCGCCGTTGCTGGCTTGTCTAGAGGGCATGAAATATTCCCTCACGCAGCGACTGAGGGACTCCGCCAGGCCGGAAGATCTTCCTGGTGGGCGGTCCAGCTCCACCACTACCGCCGGCATCTTCGTTTCCCTCAATATGGGGAAGGACTTGGGCGTGGGCTCGGGAAAACCGCCGAAAACCAGCTCGAGCTCCCTGTGAATGATATGGGCCAACCTTTTTCCCCGAGGAGAAGAGTAGCTCTGTGTTCCGAAGTAGTGTATGCCCTGTCCACCCCCAATCCGCAGCCCGAGCACCAGATCGGCATGCAAATCGTTGGCCAGACGAGCCCTTTGGCTTTCAGGCAGCGGGTTGGTGCCTCCTCCGATGAACATTACGCGAGCACCCTCTCCCCAAAGGCACTCCGAGACCGCCAGAAGAAGGGTTTCCGCTTCGACATCGCCTTCTTCAGCTTCCAACACCACCCTTTTTCCGCGAATTCCACTACGACACTCGTCCTGAAGGCTCTCGAAGATTTCTGCCACGCTGGTGTCTCCCGCGGCCTTGCGTAGTCTACCGAGGGCCTCGACAGTGGTGGGACCCACGATTCCGTCCACCACGAGGCCAATTTCGTGTTGGAAACGCCTCACGGCCGAGTCCGTTTGTCTTCCATAGATGCCGTCCTCCCTCCCCGCGTTGAAACCCAATCGATTTAGCAGCATCTGTAGCTCTTTGACGTCGTCCCCTCGGAAAGGTGGGTGGCGGAGATATAGGAACCTGTCCCCCAAGCGGAATGAGGCCTCCACTAACTCGTTCCAGGTGGACTCGTCCACCGTCCCCGTCTCTCTTAGCCCCCTGGCTCTCTGGAAGGCTTTGACCGCGTTCAGGGTTGCCTCGCCGAAGCTGGAAGCTTTCAATTCATCATCCCAACCCGGCACGTCATAGCCTAGGTGGCGAAGCCGCTTTTGGACATCCGCCACGGCCGGTCCCCTGTCGCCCAAGCCAATGTTTCTCATGATTCCTCTCGATGTATCGGGAGGGTGAACTTGAAGGAAGACCCCTCACCTATCTCGCTTTCCACCCAGATCCTTCCCCCGTGGGCCTCCACTATGCCTTTGGATATAACCAATCCCAGACCGAGTCCGCCGGCGGACCTTGCCGTGCTGGGTTCCACTTGAAAGAAAGGGGTGAAGAGCTTCCCCTGCTCGCTTTCGGGAATTCCAGGACCGGTGTCCCTTACCTCGAACTCCACCATGCCAGGCTCCGTAGATCTTCTTGCCGACACCATAATCTCCCCCCCTTCCGGGGTGAACTTTATGGCGTTCCCGATCAGGTTTTCCAGTACTTGGTGCACCCTCCACACGTCGGCGCTCACGGGGGGCAAGCCCTCTTCTATCTCGTATCCCAAACTTATACCGGATTGGGAGGCGCGCCCCGCATATTCGGATACGGCGTTGACCACGAGCTCATCCACAGGCGTGGGCCACTTCTCTCCCACAAGCCTGCCCTCCTGAAGCCTGGACATGTCCAGTAGGTCGTTGATTATCTTGGTCATCTGGTCAGCCCTGGCGTTGATGATCTTCATCTTCTCCAGCTGGAAGGGAGTGAGTTCCCCCAGCTCTCCGTACATGAAGGCATCAGCGTATCCTTTTATGATGGAAAGGGGGGTCCTAAGCTCGTGGGAGGCGATGGCTATAAAGTCCGACTTCATCTTGTCCAGCGTGGACAACTCGCGGTAGGCCTTTTCCAAGACCTCCTGACTCCTTTCCACCATGGCCTCCAGCCTCCTTCTTTCGGTTAGGTCGTGGGCGATGCCCACTATACCCATGAAGCGGCCGGAGCGAAAGATGGGAGCCGAACTGATCTGCACGGGTACCGACTCCCCGTCGACCCTCTTCAAAAGAGTCTCGAAGAAAACCCTTTCTCCCTTACGGCGCAGGTCGAGCATCTGGGAGACCTTCTCCCTCTCCTCCGGAGGAACGATGTCCAGCGGGGTCAGGCCATAGAGCTCGTCGGGCTTGTCCAGCCCCAGGATCTCGAGAAATCTCTGGTTGCAGAAGGAGAACCTGGTCTCCTCGTCCAGGGCATAAAAGCCGTCGTTCAGGCTTTCAATGAGCATGTTGAGGTAGTCAGTGGTCTCGGAGAGCTTCCTTTCCAGTCGCACGTATTCGGTGACGTCCTCGTAGAGGAGTAGGGCTTCCCGGAAGTTGCCGTTCTCGTCGGTAATGGGATATAGCCTGACCCGATGGTAATAGTCCTTTTCCCCGACCCTCTGGTGGACCCTGGACTGCTCGAAGGCCTTGCCCTCCACCAAAACTCGGTGCAAGATGTGTTTCCAGTCGGCCCGGAACTCCCGTGGAACGATGTCCAGAGCGGCTGGGGCTTCCCCCTCGGAAAGGTTCCTGGCGCACACCTTGCCTATCCATTCCTGCATCTGTAAGTTGCAACGGATAACCCTGAAGTTCTTGTCCAGCACCGCAATCTTCACGGGGACTGACTCGAAGACCCCCGATTCCCTCTCCTTGGCCTCCAGCAAGGCCATGTACTCGGCCTCGGGTGCTGAGACGTCTTCCAGTGAGACCAAAAAAACCCTTTTTCCCGCCATGGACTCGTTCAAGGGGTTAATCCATACGCGGAAAGCCCCCATTCGGTTCTCGTGGAAGAACCTCACGGTCTTGGAGATGGAGGAACCTTCCGTTTCCTGCGAGGATAGCGCCTCTTCCCAGGCACGGAAATAAGGGGGGAGGAAGAGCTCGGAAAGAGTCTTGCCCTCAGGGTCTATATCCCATCCTCTCCAAGCCCGCAACATGCGTCTCGCAGCGGAGTTGGCGGCAAGAGTCAAGCCCTCATCGTCCACGAGGAAGCTGGGAAGAGGAAACGAATCCAACGCGATGACATCGCGATCGCTCCCCCTTTTCGCTCGTCGCTGGTGAGCAGAAGCGGAGAAGACGATTTGCAAAACGAGCAGCACAAAGCAGAGAGAAGAGCAAGCGGCGGAAGCGAGCGCCTTGCCCGCGGTTGCCAATGCGACAGAGGCCATCGCCAGGGAAGAGCAGGCATATAGCGTTATGGGAAGACGTTGGGTGAAACGCTGTCGCATGCCCATCACCCTTCCCCCTCCGGATGTGATAATTCCTTCCAAATCCACTTCCAATATTTAGCAGTAGGGTAGAGGGCGACGGTCAGCCCCAGCGCCGAAGGCAGGCCAGCCACTAGTATTTTTGCTATGAACAACCCCTCGTGTGTCGATTCTGAAAGGATATTTCTTCCCCCAAGAAGGATGATCCAATATACGGGAAGCGGAAGCAATAGAAGAAGAACGGAAACGAGGTAAAGATGATGATACGGGGGCATCTCCAGAGCCTTCCCCAATCTCTTTCCCATGCTCCGCAGCAACATGAGCAATAGAGCCAGAGCCAGATGGCCTGAGATGTACAATAAAGCGGAAAGGTAAACCATCTTATTTCAGCATGATACCTCTTAATCTCCAAGTGACCGCGAGCAAGAAAATTCCCGCCAATGCAGGCCAAACGGAGAAAAGAAACCTGTCCGCCATAGTGTAGGTAGTGATGGCAAAAAGCCCGTTACTGAAAGCCAAGAGCAAGAAGGCGATGGGCAAAAGGAAAAGCAGGGCACGGCCGCCGAACTTCCGCTCCGCCAGCCTGCCTATGCCGTAAACGTACACCAGTATGAAGGCCGCGACGGACGTGCTGTAGAACCAAAGGAACAGGGAAAGGGACCTCCACCAGTGGATGGCTCTCATCTCGCGACTTCCTCCCAGGAAGCCCTCAACTTACCCCACCCGCTCGCTTTTCCTCGAGGATGCGCCTCACCTCGCCCAGCAGCTCTTGTTTGCTGAAGGGCTTAGTGATGTAGCCCGCTGCCTTCATGACCGAAAGGCCTATCATCTTGTCTATGTTTTGCGTCCTTGCGGTTATGAAGGCTACAGGTATGTTCCTCGCTTCGGGGTCCTCTTTAATCCTCCTGAGCACCTCCCATCCGTCTATTTTGGGCATCATGATGTCCAGGAGAATCAAGTCAGGCTTTTCCGCGAAGGTCTTCTCGAGTGCTTCTTCCCCAGAGAAGGCGGAAAGGGTCGTGTAGCCAGCGTTGTTGAGGAAGAGTTGAATCAGTTCCACCATCTCCCTGTCGTCGTCGACCACCAGGATCTTGGCCGTCAAAACCCACACCTCCCCTATTCCCCCGTGCGAGGCTTTTTGCCGAAAACCTCCATGAAGGCTTCCAGCCCCCTTTTGCTCGGCGTCCCAGAAAGTATCCCCTCGCGGTCCGCGAAAGGCTCTCCCACCCTGATCCCTTCCCCGGTGATAACGTATTCCCTTATGCTCCTGTCATGTTGGCTGGCCCGCTGCTTGAGGACCAGGAGCGCCCTTCGGATGGAGGAGTCTAGCTCTACGTAACGAAGAAGGATCACCGTGTCCACCAGGTAGGATATGCCGTGCTGGGCAGCGGACACCTCACCAGTGATCTCCACGTCCTCTTGGGTTACAAAAGCGGTGAGATCGTGCCTCAAAAGGGAGTTGATGAAGGCGTAGGATATTTCGCGCAGGGCTATGGGGTCTCGGGTCACTCTCTCTAGGTGGCTTATGGAGTCGACCAAGATACGGCGGGCCCCCGTTTCGTGAACCAAGGCATCCAGGATCCCCCCCGCTCTCTGGGCTTCCCGGTAGAAGACCTCGGGGGAAGTGAAGACTAACTTTACAAGGCCCTTCTTTTCCAGGTCGGACAGGTCTATCCCGATAGATCGGGCGTCCCGGATCATCTTGTGGGGGAACTGTTCGAAGGTGACCACGATCCCGGGTTCCTCGTGCACCCTGGCACCTTCGGCGATGAAATGAAGGCCAAACCCGGTCTTTCCGGTTCCGGGCGCTCCTTTTATGAGGGTGACCGATCCCCTGAAAACCCCGCCCCCCAGCATTTGGTCCAGTCCGCCTATGCCGGTGGAAACCCTTTCCACTGATGACACTTTCCCCGCCTTCCCGTTAATAGCTGACCCTGCAACGGACCCTCTTCGACTTGCGTATATTATTCCTCGCCGACAAGGCCCCATTCCTTCCGGGCCTTGAAAGTATTTTACATCACGCGGCCATAGCAGTTGGCTCATCGTAGGAATGCGCTTCGCCCCAAAGGCCGACCTCGCTTTTTCGTCAAAAAAGACGCACAAGCAAGTCTGCAGCTTCACCGGAACTCACCCGAGTCCGGGGGCCATCCCAACGGTGAAGGCCACGGCGCCAGAGGAGGGGATCGTCAGGAGGAACCCCCGGTTAATCAGCTTGCGCCTCCGCACCGTGATATACTTAACCGTGTGATCGTGCTAGGCGGGGAGCTAGCGGTGCCCTGTACCCGCAATCCGCTATAGCGGGGCCGAATTCCCGACTGAGGCCCTTCGGTTTTCGGTATGCGCTCGGGCAAGTGGTGATGAAGGATGGGTCCTGCGCAACGGGATCTTGCGAACCCCGTCAGGTCCGGAAGGAAGCAGCGGTAAGCAAGTTCTCCCGTGTGCCGCAGACCAACCTGTCCGGAGCCAACTACCCGGGTGGCGCCGGGGACCGGGGGTCGAAGGAGGGTGCACGATCACACGCTTTATTTATGTCCTGAGGGCAACCACCCCCACCACGGGCAGGGGGATTTTGGGACTCGAAGTGCGTTTCAGCAGTCAAGGCTCAAGACGAACAGTCAAGGCTCAAGACGGGAGGAGAGGTGGCATACGTATCGCTTTACCGCCGCTGGAGGCCCCAGACCTTCGAGGACATTGTGGGCCAGGAGTACGTCACCAAGACCTTGGTGAATTCGCTGAAAAGCGGCAACTTCGTCCACGCCTATCTTTTCGCAGGCCCTCGGGGCACGGGCAAGACCACCACCGCTCGGGTGTTGGCCAAGGCCCTCAACTGCGAGAACGGACCCAGCCCAGAGCCATGCAACTCGTGCTTGTCTTGCCAGGAGATCACCGAGGGCACCTCCTTAGACGTGGTGGAGATTGACGCCGCCTCCAACCGGGGGATCGATGACATAAGGGAACTCCGGGAAAGGGTTTTATTCAAGCCAGCTCGGGGAAGGGTCAAGGTTTACATACTGGATGAGGCTCACATGCTCACCACCGAGGCGGCCAACGCCTTCCTCAAGATGCTGGAAGAACCCCCCGAACACGTGGTTTTCGTAATGGCCACCACTGAACCCCACAGGATGCCGCCAACCATCCTATCGCGCTGCCAGAGATACGATTTTCGCAGCGTTCCCTCACCGCTTTTGGCCGATTACATGGCGAAAGTATGCCAGAAGGAGGGAGTGGAAGCGGAAGAAGGAGCCTTGCGGCTTATTGCCCGTCGCGCCAGGGGTTCGGTGAGGGACGGCTTGGTGCTGTTGGAACAGGCGGTTCTTTATGGGGAAGGAAAGGTCACCGAAAAGGAGGTGGCAGGGCTTCTGGGATTGAGCGGGGCTGACTACGCCCTTCGCTTGGGGGCCTGTCTGGCGGACGGTAGGGCGGATGAGGCCATAGCATTGGTGGAGAGGATCTACGAGGAGGGACGGGATCTGCTGCAGGCCTCGAGGGAGCTGCAAGAGCATCTCAGGCGCCTTCTCCTTCTCAACTTCGCAGACCTTCGGGCCGAGGAGCTGGAGGTGGACCCCGAGTGGCTGGAGGAGATGAAGAGACAGGCCACCCGGTTGGGACCAGTCCGGCTGGTGCACGGGGTTAGAGTCCTACAGGAAGTCATCAGGGAAATACCCCATTCCTCTTACCCGCGGATAGTCTTGGAAAGTTCTTTGGTGGAGATCATGCACCCGGAGTTGGGCTCCGTCCCCTCATCCTTGGCAAGCAGGCTGGAGGTTCTTGAGAAGAGAATCGAAGAGCGGCTCGGGGCTGGTTCCCGGAGGATGGAAAAAGATGATGAGACCTTGTCTGAGGGAGTCAAGGGAAAAGGGGAACGCATCATGGCTGAAAAACCTGCGACTCTCCACGAAACACGGGAGGTTACCATAAAGCCCGAAGCCGCCGGGGAGGCGGAAATATCGCCGAGTCGGCAAGCCCCCGAGGCTCATTTTGACAAGTCCGAGGATTACATCTCGGTGGACATCCAAACGGTTAGAAGGGCATGGCACAGGATTAGGGAGAGGGTCAAGGAAAAAAAGGTAGTCACTCACGCCTTTTTGTTGGAAGGGAGGCCTGTGGCGGTGGAGGGCGGCCAGTTGGTGTTGGCCTTCCCTCAGGATCGATCATTCCACCAGGGAGAAATGGAAAAAGATGCCAACAAAACCGTGCTGGAGGAGGCATTGCTGGAGGTTTTGGGGGTGCGCCTTTCGGTCAGGACCGTCCTGGAGAAAAACCCGGTGAGCGGGATGGCACCGGCCCCGTCAAAACAAGGAGTCCCAGCCCGACAAGGGATTCGGTTGCCGAAGAGACCCCAAGGGGAAGAGTTCGATGTGCCGGAGGAGGAAACTTCCTCCGGGAAGGAGGATCCGGCAGAACTTATCCGTGAGGTCTTGGGAGGAAGGTTGGTGGAGGAAAAGGAGGAAAAACTCTCCGGACAAAACGGAGGTGACCCATGAACGGCGGACTTCAAAAGATGATCAAACAGGCACAAAAACTGCAAAAGCAGATGCTCGAGGCCCAGGAGGCGCTGGCCCAGGAGAGGGTGGAAGGCACCGCGGGGGGAGGTATGGTAAAGGTGGTTGCCGATGGCCAGCAGAACGTGCTGGAGATAAGCATCGACCCTCAAGTGGTGGACCCCGAGGACGTGGAAATGCTGGAAGACCTGGTGCTGGCAGCGGTTTCCGATGCGCTGCGCAAATCCCGGGAATTGGCGGAGGAAAAACTCGGGGCATTCACCAAGGGATTTAAAATCCCTGGCCTGATGTAGAGGATCGGAAAAGACACTAAAAGACACTTGGCCTTTCAAAACCCTTTTCGTGTAGGGTCTTGAATTGGGTTAGGGAACTGAGGAGCGAACATCTCTGATAAGGAGGCGCATTGATATACCCGGGTCCAGTGGCGAAATTGGTGGAGGAGTTGGAAAAGCTTCCCGGAGTGGGCCCGAGGACCGCACAGCGATTGGCCTTCCACTTGCTCAAGGTGCCCAAGGAGGAAGCACTCGCTTTGGCCAAGGCCATTGTGGAAGCCAGGGAAAAGGTGTCCCACTGTTCCCGTTGCTTCAACCTGGCGGAAGGAGAACTGTGCGAGTATTGCTCGGATCCGAGGAGGGACACAAAGGTTATATGTGTGGTGGAAAGGCCTCAGGACATAGTGGCTTTGGAGAAGACCGGCGAGCACCGGGGCTTGTACCACGTCTTGGGCGGGGCCATCTCACCCATAGATGGAATAGGCCCCGACGACCTCAGAATCAGGGAGCTCCTGGAAAGGGTGAGACAAGAAGGAGCGGTGGAGCTCATCGTGGCCACTAACCCGAGGGTGGAAGGAGAAGCCACCGCCCTTTACATCGCCGACCTATTCCGTCCGTTAGGGGTTCGAGTGACCAGGATTGCCAGCGGCCTTCCGGTGGGCGGGGATTTGGAATACGCCGACGAGATTACCCTGGGGCGAGCCCTCCGAGGCAGAAGGGAGATCTGAAGGGCTCACGGCGGACTAGACGGATGCGTGAGGGATCGTACTCTCCTCGGACCACTGCGTAATCTCCGTCACCTTGGCGGTAAAGGGTTGGGGCACTGGATGAAGGACAACCACCCTGCCATAATGTTAGGATAAACTCCACCTCCGATCTCGTGAGGGACGGAGAGGTACGGGAACTGAAGAGGCACACTACAAGCACAGGCGATCGCCTCGGAGGAATTTGGTGGGCCGCTGCGAGTAAGCGTCGAGTTAAAGGAGCGCGTTTCGCCGGAGGAGGTCGAGAAAAGGTGTCCCTTGTGGTTCAGAAATACGGCGGGACTTCAGTGGCGGACACCGAAAAGATAAAGAACGTGGCCCGCAGGGTGGTGGCCACGCGGGAGAAAGGCCATCAGGTAGTGGTGGTCATCTCCGCCTTGGGGGATACCACCGACCGCCTATTGGAGCTGGCTCACAGCATCTCAAGGCGCCCTCCCGCCCGAGAACTGGACATGCTCCTCTCCACCGGGGAGCAAATATCAGTGGCCTTGCTTTCCATGGCCATCCACGAACTCGGCCACGATGCCATATCATTCACCGGCGCCCAGGTAGGCCTCATCACCGACAGCACCCATACAAAGGCTAAAATCCTGAGGGTGGAAGGCGGGAGTATCGAGGACAGCCTTCGGCAAGGGAAGATAGTGATAGTAGCAGGCTTTCAAGGGGTGACGGTGGACAACCAGATAACCACCCTGGGCCGGGGCGGATCGGACACCACCGCAGTGGCCCTGGCCGCCGCCTTGGGCGCCGAGGTATGCGAGATCTACACCGACGTGGACGGGGTTTTCACGGCGGATCCCAGGTTGGTGCCGGAGGCGCGCAAGATACCAAGGCTTTCCTATGAGGAGATGCTGGAAATGGCCGCCACTGGAGCCAAGGTACTGCAGCTCAGGAGCGTGGAGTTTGCCAGGAACTACGGGGTGGTGATCCACGTGAGGTCCAGTTTTCACGAGGGCGAGGGCACTTGGATAGTGCCCGCAGAAGAGAGCATGGAGAGGGCCATCATAAGCGGGGTGACCCACGAACTGGGGGAGGCGAAGGTCACCGTGCAGGATGTGCCCGACCGACCGGGAGTAGCGGCATCGCTGTTTAGGGCTCTTGCCGATGCCAACATCAACGTGGACATGATCATCCAGAACGTGAGCGAGGATAACCGCACCTCCATTTCCTTCACGGTAATGAAGGAGGATGCGGAAAAGGCGGCCCAGATCAGCCGCGAGGTGGCGGAGAGGTTGGGGGCCAGTGGCGTGACGGTGGATGACGGCATCGCCAAGGTGAGCTTGGTGGGCGCAGGAATGAAGACCCACCCCGGCGTGGCCGCACAGATGTTCGAGGCCTTGGCGGAAAGGGGTATCAACATCGAGATGATAAGTACCTCCACCATCAAGATAAGTTGCGTGGTCCGGGCGGACCGGGTGGAGGAGGCGGTAAGGGCCATCCACAGCAAGTTCGGGTTGGAAAAGGGCGTGGTGTTCAGGGAGTGAAGAAGGCGACTTGCAACGGTAACTCATGGCCTAACAAGGACTTGGAGCATGCGAGCTCGAGGTGAGGGACATGTCTCGCGAGTACCGGGTCGCAGTGGTGGGAGCCACTGGTTTGGTGGGGAAGGCCATGCGGGAGATCCTGGAGGAAAGGGACTTCCCGGTGGCGGAATTGCGGCTTTTGGCCTCGGAGCGGTCCAAGGACATCCGGCTCCCCTTCAAGGGGGAGGAAATTGCCGTGGAGGTGTTGGATGAGGACTCCTTCCGAGGAATGGACTTGGCCCTTTTCTCGGCTGGGGCCGAGGTGTCGCGGCGTTTTGCGCCCGTGGCAGCTTCGGAGGGAGCCTTGGTGGTGGACAACAGCAGTGCTTTCCGCATGGAGGAGGGCGTTCCCCTCGTGGTTCCGGAAGTCAATCCGGAAGCGGCATTTCGTCACCAGGGCATAATCGCAAATCCTAACTGTTCTACCATCCAGATGGTGGTGGTACTCAAACCTTTGCACGACCAAGCCATTCTCAAGAGAGTAGTGGTCACCACTTTCCAATCGGTGTCTGGAACCGGCAAGGCGGCGGTGGAGGAGCTCAAGGCGCAGACGGTCGAGGTCTTGCAGGGGAGAAAGCCCGTCCCCGCTGTGTACCCGCACCCTATAGCCTTCAACTGTTTTCCTCACATAGACGTTTTCTTGTCCAATGGATACACGAAGGAAGAGATGAAAATGGTAAATGAAACCAGGAAGATAATGGATTTGCCGAATTTGGCAGTGACTGCCACCACGGTGAGGGTCCCGGTGTTAGTGGGCCATTCCGAGTCAGTGTATGCCGAGTTCGAGATGGACATCGATGCCCAAAAGGCCAGGGAAGTACTGAAAGAAGCGCCAGGGGTGGAAGTCGTGGACGATCCGGAAAAAAACTTATATCCCCTGGCAGTGGAGGCGGCTGGCAAGGACCCGTGTTTCGTGGGCAGGATCAGGGACGACTTGTCCGTCAAAAACGCTCTGAACATGTGGATAGTGGCGGACAACTTGCGAAAGGGAGCAGCCCTGAACGCGGTGCAGATTGCGGAATTGGTGCTGGGGATCTCGTGAACGCACCTGGCAAAAGGAAGCCCTCCCTTGGGGCGCAGGGGGAAGGCGAGTTCTTAGGACCGGTCGCGTTAATGGGACAGAGGGATTCGCCAACATGTGGATAGTGGCGGACAACTTGCGAAAGGGAGCAGCCCTGAACGCGGTGCAGATTGCGGAATTGGTGGGTTGTGGAATGGGCGAAGCCACCGGAAAAGAGCTTTCAGCAGCGCGGCGAGAGATGATATAGGCGATATGGAAGGCGATGCGGCTCGACAAGGAAAACGGCTATTGCATTGTGCCACCCATCGAGAGCGGCGAGCCTTTGCCGTTTGTGTGAGCTGCGGGATTCCTTTGTGTTTCGAATGCAAAAAATTATGGGGCATTTACCATCTATGCCCACGTTGCTTTTCGCAAGCCTCCCAATCCCTTAAAACCCCCGGCAGTCGTGCGATTCCGGATGCGGACCCTCCTCTCCTCCTAAGCCCACCTCCACCGTACCCTTCGACAGCCCATGAGTTCGTTTTCCCCCGAAAGGGGTTTAAACCGGAAAGCCCGCGGGAGTTGCGGTGGAGACAGAAGGACTGGAACATAACCGAGGTGATGCTCTCGCTCTTGATCATATTCGTGGTTTACAACATTGTGGGGACGATAGTGGCCCTTGCCTTCAAAAGGTCTCTGCTTGCCAGCTCCCTTTCTTACGCCTTGGTGTTCTGCCCTTTGGTGTTGGCTTGCACAGCCTGGGTTTTAAAGCGCCACGGTAGGGGTATGGCGGATCTCGTGAACTCGCCTCTTTCTTGGAAAAGAATACTGTTATACGGCCTGTCAGGTGCTCCCGTGTCCCTAGTGCTGGGATATGGGGTCCTCTTTTTGATCCTCATGATTATCTACGCTCTGGGGGGCCGAATCCCCGAGGAGTTAAGGGACCAGGGCTTTTACGCCTCAGGGCCAGCGGGACTGATCTTGACGATTTTCGTGGTTGTGATCCTGGCCCCCGTGTTCGAGGAGACCTTCTTCCGCGGACTTCTCTATCCTACTCTCAGAAACCGTCTGGGCCCGGCTTATGCCGTGTTGCTGAACGGCCTCATCTTCGGAGTCCTGCATTTCCAGCCCCTCTATATGCTCTCTCTCGTGTTGGTAGGGGTGGTTCTCGCCCTAATCTATGAGAAGACGGAAAGCATAGTGGCTCCCATGTTGGCCCATGGCCTCTACAATGCCCTAGTGATGGTCATCGCGCTGCTTTTAAGATGGGAGCTCTTTTGAGTCGAAGCCTAGCGTATTCCCCGGTTCGTCTCGGCGCCCCATAAGTCCCGGCAGGGTTATATAATCGGTTCGCGGAGGGTCGGCATCGAATGGGAGGTAGGGCCTTGAGATGTTTTCGATGCGGGGAGGAAGTCCCAGAGGGATCCAAGTTCTGCATCTTTTGCGGCGAGAAGATGGGACGGGAGGGGGAGACTCGGTTGCCATCGGGGACTATGACGATGGGCGGCGGGATGGAAGCATCGCCCAGAGACGTCGCCCACAAGGACTCCTGCTCGGCCCAAGACGTGCGCAGAGGACCCTGCTGGAATGAGGGGGTGGGGAGATCGCATGCGGCGGACGAGAACGAGTCGTCCACCGAAAGGATCTTTTTGCCACCGGAAGCCGATGCGATTATCGATAAGGGGGCGGAGGCGGAAGTAGGCGCAGAAAAAACCGAACTGGCAGGGGCAGCGGGATCCGGGAAACCGGAGTCGGAAAGGACGGTGGCCATTAGCCCCGTGCCTTCGAGTCCCCTTCCGTCGGGACCATCTAGGGTCACCTTGAGGACGCTGGTTTGTCCAGAATGTTATGCGGAAAACCCCGTCTTCAACCGTTTCTGTCAGGAATGCGGAAACCCCTTGCCCTCGCTGCCGGTGGCGGGGGAGGCTCGACAGCACGACGTCCATGCCCTTGGTGGAGGGGGGCAGAAGACATCGGTGCTTGCGCCAACGCCAGCCCTCGGACCGGAGGTGATGGGAACCGAGGCCGCCGGAAAACCGGCCGGCAAGACGCAAAGGGGGAGGTGGGCCTCCACCTTCGGGCCGGCAGACGTTCTGTGCGGCCTTTCACTGATTTTGGGAGGGCTGGCCCTTACGCCGCTCTTCCGCTGGAAGAGAGGCCTGGAGATCAGCGTTTTTTCCCATCAAGGCCCATACCTTCCAGGAAGCTCGGGTCTTTTCGGAGACGCCAAGGCCTTAGGGGGGCCGGGCATACTGCCCTATCAAGGATGGGAATTCTTTACGGCTGGTTCGGTCATAGCATTGGCCTTGGGGTTAGCGTTCATGTTCCTGATGATCAGGGTGGGAAGAGGGCCAATGTATCTACTTTCGGGGTGCATATCCCTTTTGCCCGCTGCCTATGTTGTGTTTCAAGGCCTTCTACCCCTGCGGCAACAAGGAATAAACATAAGGCCGCCTTTAGGTGCAGAGCAGATCCTTTTCGGTGGGCCGGACAATTTGGGGGCCGGACCGGCTTTCTGGTTATCAATAGGGGTGGGGGTTTTGTTGTTGCTTGCGGGATTCGTGGCACCACCTCGGGGGTGGGGCCGACTTTTCACCTTTTTGGTTTTCTTTCCTTTGATGATATTGGCCGCTTTCTTCTGTGCTGCCTGCTATAACTGGAATCTCTTCATCGGCGGGGAAGCGAGCCAGGGGCCAGTCGGATTAGGCGGATTGAGCAAATACATGTCGGCCTGGTGGAGTTGACCTTTGGTAACGGGCCAGGGTTCTGTAATCTATAGGGCGTTGGGAAATGATGGAAAGATCGAGAAGTCGTTCCAGGGAAGCTTTCAGGACGAAGCAGAAAGCCGCCGTCCTTGCGGTGGCGCTTTTAGGATTATTGTCCGTCATGGGAGGTTGTTTTCACAAGGAGGAGGGTGAGTTCAAGTTAGCGGAAGCAGAAAGAAGAAAGATATCTCGTTTCGTGTCCGCCACGGGCGTGTTGGAGCCAGCGGATCCAGTGTACGTAGCATCTCCCGTGGATGCCACCATATCTTCTCTTGAGGTGCAGGACGGTGATTACGTGGAGGCAGGGAGGATATTGGCACGTCTCGACGAGGAAGAGTTGAAAGAGTCCCTGGCATCCGCTAAGGCCGCCTACCAAGCCACCGGTTTGCTAAACGACATCATTGCGTACCAATCTCGCTTTATGGGCGAAATTGGCCAGAGCCTGGAGGCGGCCTATCGCCACTTAGCTCTTTTGGTCCAGGAGATGCGCTCGGTTGCCGGAATGGTGGTGGATGCAGTCCCCTTGCTTTTCTCTTACTTGCCTCCGGAGACTAGGGATGAAGCGAGGCAGACATATGAGAGTTTGAGGCGGGCCTTACAGGACATGCAAAACGTGGAACCTCGCGAGGTCGCTTTTCGATTGCCTCCATCACCTCCTACGGCGGCGGGAGCTTCCGCTGCCAGCAGGGAAGCGGCCGGCTATCGCTATAGGAGGCTACTGGAGGCGTTGAAGAGGCCGTATCTCGTTTCCCCCGTAGCCGGCCATGTGGTTTTCCTGCAACCATCAGCAGGACTTTCTTCTCAGCTGCTGGGAGGCCTAGGGGATTTGGGAGGCTTGACCTCTGTGCTGGCCTCCTTCGCCGGTTTCGTTGGATTTGATTTCAGCCAGATCGTCCAGGGACCGCAGGGAGGGGAGTTGCGGGAGGGCAGCCGAGTGGCAGCGGGAAGCCCGGTATTTCAGGTGGTGGACCTGAGAGAGATGAGGGTGAAGGTGGAAGTGGAGGAGGCCGACGCCCTACAGGTGAAAAAGGGGCAAAAGGTTAGGGCGTATATCGATGCCCTTCCCGGCAAGACCTTTACCGGCGTGGTGGAGTCGGTAGGCGTGAAAGGGGAGAGAGGCAGCGGTGGGAACACAGTCTTTCCCGTAATGGTACGCCTGGACCGGACAGAGGAGGATTTGCGCATCGGTCTGAACGCCACGGTGGACCTGGAAGTGGAAAGCAGGGATCAATCGGTGGCGATCCCATTCAGCGCCGTGGCAGAGGTTGACGGCAGGAACTTCGTGTATGTGGTGGTGGACGATAAAGCCGTTCTTCGTGAGATACAAATCGGCATCAGGGAAAAGGACTTGGTAGAGGTAACCTCTGGCCTGGAGGAGGGGGAAGTGCTGGTTGTGGAAGACATCCGTCGAGTGAAAGAGGGCATGAGGGTGCGCTGAAAAATCGGATTTGGGCACATGTCTCAACTCGATTTCGCCCGCTGGATCAAGGATTTTGCGGAATCAAGGGGAAAGAGCGGTAGGCTGGCGCATGTGGCCCTGATTCCGGAAAGGGGGGCCTCTTTGGTAGATTTCCCAGCTTTCCTCAGCCCCGGCGTTAAGGAGGCCCTCGGATCGCTGGGCATACGAGGCTTGTACCCCCACCAGGAAAAGGCCCTTCGTCTGGTTCAGGAAGGTCGTAACGTCATAGTGGCAACGGGGACGGCTAGCGGCAAGAGCCTTTGTTACCAAATCCCCGCACTGCAAATGATGGCCAACGATCCCTCATCGCGCTTCCTTTTCTTGTACCCAACCAAGGCCTTGGCTCAGGATCAGCTCCGGTCTTTGCGGGAGCTTACGGGCGGGGAGGGCACCGCCTCCACTTATGACGGCGATACCCCCGCAGGCCTGAGATCCTGGGTTAGGAGGGAAGCGCGGATCGTGCTTTCCAACCCCGACATGTTGCATCACGGGATCCTTCCCAACCATAGGCTCTGGGCGGGGTTCTTCCGGAATCTGCGACTGGTGGTCCTGGACGAAGCTCACGTTGCCAGGGGGGTATTTGGCTCTCACGTAGCCCAGGTATTGAGAAGGCTCCGCCGGCTCTGTGAACATTACGGTTCACACCCGGTCTTCGTCATGGCCAGCGCTACCATAGCCAACCCCAAGGAACATGCGGAGAGGTTGGTGGGCGACAAGGTCGAGGTGGTGAGCGACGATCGTTCCCCAAGGAAGGCCCGGGTCTTTGCCCTGTGGAACCCTCCTGACATATTGGAAACGGGAGGAGGGGAGATTCACAGGAGCTCCAACTTGGAGGCCTCCGAGCTCTTCGCCGAACTGGTTAGATTGGGGGTGAGGACAATAGTCTTCTCCCGAAGTCGCAAGGCGGCGGAGTTAGTCTACGAGTACACCCGAAAGAGGTTGAGAGAAGAGGATTTGGACGAACTCATCGCCAGCTACCGGGGAGGTTACCTGCCTTCTCTCCGAAGGGAGATAGAAAGAAGGCTTTTCTCTGGCGAGCTTTTGGGGGTATCCGCCACCAACGCTTTGGAGTTGGGCATCGATGTGGGAGACATGGAAGCCTGCATTATAAACGGCTACCCGGGAACCATTTCCAGCACTTGGCAGCAAGCGGGGAGGGCTGGCAGAAAAGGCGAGTCGCTGGCGGTGTTGGTGGCAGGCGATGACCCGTTGGACCAATATCTGGTTAGAAACCCAGAATACCTTTTGGGGGCGCCCTTCGAAGAAGCTGTGGTGGACCTGGAAAACGAGCACATACTGTCAGCCCATCTTCTTTGCGCCGCTTACGAGCTTCCGCTGAGGGAGGTTGACGATAAGTTCTTTGGGGAGAAGATGCGGCTCCTGGTTCTGGGTTTGGAGAAAAGAGGTTTGCTTCGGAAAAGAGCAAATCGGTATTTCCTCACTCATCTTCGTTCTCCTTCTCAGGAGGTGAGCTTGCGCTCTAGCTCGAGTTCAACGGTAGACATAGTGGACTTGGAAACAGGAGCCATGCTGGGCACGGTTGAGGAGGCCACTTCCATATTCCACGTTCATCCAGGCGCGGTTTATATGCAGATGGGAGATACATACCTTGTCGAATCCCTCGATTTGGACAGAAAGATTGCCCTCGTAAGGGCGGCTGATTTGGAATATTATACCAACCCTTTGGACAACGTAGACGTCAAGATACTTGAACAGGAGAAGGTCTTGCGTAGCAAAAACTGCTCTTTTCAGTACGGGGCAGTGGTGGTCTCCACAGAGGTTTATGCTTATCAGAAAAGGAGGCTCGTGTCTCACGAGGTGCTTGAGACGGTTCCTCTTGACCTTCCGGTGCGGGTGTTACACACCAAGGCCTTATGGATCACCTTCCCTCCGGGAAGGATAGAGAGCCTGGGTCTCGACGAATATGAGTTGGCAGGTGGACTCCACGCCCTGGAGCATGCAGCCATAGCCATGTTGCCCCTTTTCGCCATGTGTGACCGGTGGGATATTGGGGGAATGTCTGCCTCCATTCATCCTGACACCGGAGAGGCCACGGTGTTCGTGTATGATGCCTATCCAGGAGGAATAGGGATAGCTGCTAGGGGATATGAATTGGTGGAACCTCATCTTAAGGCCACGCGGGAGCTGGTCAGCCTCTGCCCCTGTTCTTCCGGATGTCCCTCCTGCATCCAATCGCCCAAATGCGGGAGCGGAAACGAGCCCCTGCACAAGGAAGCGGCGATCAAACTTTTGGACTTGGCCATCTCCGGCCTGACGGAAACTCGCCCCTAACCCGAGGCTTTCCCTCTTCCGGATGTCCCTCCTGCACCCCATCGCCCAAATGCGGGAGCGGAAACGAGCCCCTGCACAAGGAAGCGGCGATCAAACTTTTGAGCATTTCGGACCGTTTGGGAGAGACGTCCTGGGATTTACGACCTCAGCTTTTTGAGCTAAGGTCGAGGAAAAGAAGGTTGTGCATGACCCATGGTCGAACGGATCGAACTGGCCTGCGAAACTGACATCATACGATAGGAAGGGGAGAATCATACTGAAATGCTAAAGGTTTCTGGAAGAAAAGCTAATGTCCATGGGAGAAATGCCGATAATAATGGTGGAGGAAGGACAAGGAGAGCTCACAAAGGACGGCCTGCAAGGATTAGCCCGAGTCCTTCCTCCACTGTATGATCGTTTCACTATATCTCATTCTACAAGAGCTTTCCATAGTTATTGGGTGTTTTCCTCCCTGGATAATCAAAAAGCGATTAAAAAATCCATTTAAAATGGGAATAAATACCATAGGAAAATTAGCTTTTTGACAGCCAACCAAGGACTCATGAACGAACTAAGTACCAATATTTACCAGTAAGTAACTTCGCAATGGGGGTTCGATCCCTTCGGGCATATCTCTTAAATAATCGATCAACCTCGACCTTTTTTCCTCGGGTAGACGTTGGATGAATCTCAAGACATTCTCCTTTGTCGGCTCCCTTCTGGTCTTGCGGGAGAAATTGGGGCGCAGGTCATTCCATATGACCAGGGAAGGAGTCTTTTCTTCAAAGCGTTGGGAATCCACCCAACGCTTTATCTCGGGCACCTTTTCGTCCACCGTGCGACACCAACTTTCGCCGCTTTCCAGGTCCAAGTAGCCGATTTCCTCCGGCTTTGCACCGTATATCTTGGCCAAGGACCACACTGCCTCCGCAGCGGAACCCGCCTCCATCAGGTTCCACATAACCGGAAATTCAGGGGCTCCCCTACAAAGCACGGCAAGGAGGGAGAGGTCATGGGCAACGTAGGCTATCTCCAATGGGAGTCGAGGGCCGCCCTTTCTCCATTCCCCGCTCAGGGGGCAAAGGGCTCCTTCCGCCAGGGCCAGAGAGTCCCAAGCAAGAACCACTACCAAAGGCATCCGACCCTCCACGTCCCTTACGACTTGCGATTTCTCTGCAAGGCCTTATCCCTTGCCTCCA
>MU158686.1:42316-48650 GCA_015711955.1 Actinomycetota bacterium
ACCCTCCACGTCCCTTACGACTTGCGATTTCTCTGCAAGGCCTTATCCCTTGCCTCCAAGCGAATATAGATGCAGGGGGCAAAGGGCTCCTTCCGCCAGGGCCAGAGAGTCCCAAGCAAGAACCACTACCAAAGGCATCCGACCCTCCACGTCCCTTACGACTTGCGATTTCTCTGCAAGGCCTTATCCCTTGCCTCCAAGCGAATATAGATGCAGGGGGCAAAGGGCTCCTTCCGCCAGGGCCAGAGAGTCCCAAGCAAGAACCACTGCCCAAGAGTCACGCATTCTGGAAATATCGCCAGCCCGCTTCCCTGCGGCGCCAAACCGTCACCGTAATAATTCGGAGCAAGTAAGGACGGGGTTTAGCCCGCGACCAGTAGCCCCTGCGCCTTTGAGCTTTGTTTCCGGGCTGTTGTTGCCGTTCTATCCCTTTGCTGGCCGGATTTCACCACCTGATGTATATGCCGGGAGCAGCTTGTATGCCAAGGCGTTCGGGTGGACGGCGATTGAGGCATTGGGGCCCCACTATATTCCCGATCTTCCGAACAATTTTTGTCGGTGTGGGAGCGTAAGGAGGAAAGAGTATACCGATCCCAATCTGACAGGTGTTCAAAAGGGAAGGGGAGAAATTCGGGGCATGGCGAGTTACTCGGAGACCTGTTAGATTATGATTTCATGGTATGCCAGGTTTGCCGGGCGTATTGGCGGAACGGAAAGCGATAAACTCGGCGGTGAGAACCCAGTGAGATTCAGGTGGGGTTACGGAAAAAGCTTTCAGGAATTCGAAGTCCCCGAGGAAAGGCTCCTCGGGGTGGTGACAGGCGTCGAGACGGAGCCCTTGAAAGACCTCAAGGCGGCCTTCAGGAGGTCCTTGCAGGAGCCGGTGGGCACCAAGCCTTTGTATGACCTTCTGAGGGCGGGGGAGAAGGTGGGCGTAGTGTGCCCCGATTATCACCGCATGTGGACCAGGCAGCGAGTCTGGCTTCCGCTTTTGGTGGCGGAGCTGGCTCGTCTCGGGGTTCGTTGCCGAGACATCACGGTCATCGTCGCCAACGGTACCCATAGGCCCCCCGGCTACCGGGAACTGCTGGAGATCTTGGGAGATGGTCTGCCCCCCAGGTTGAGTTTGGTAAATCACCATGCGGAGGAAGAGAAGAGCCTGGTATTTCTGGGGAGGACTAAAAGGGGAACCCCCGTGCTGGTGAATCGGAAGGCCCTGGAGGTGGATCATCTTATTCTTACCGGTGCAGTGGCCCCCCATTCTTTCGCGGGTTACAGCGGCGGTCGAAAAGCCGTGCTTCCTGGCATCTCCGGACTTAGAACCATCCTGGCCAATCACCGGTTAGCCCTCTCGGAGGATGGCGCAGGCATACATGACCGAGCAGCCCCAGGAATTTTGGAAGGGAATCCGGTGCATGAGGATATGGTGGAAGCGGCCCGCATGGTTGACCCCAGGTTCATAGTCAACTTCGTTTTGAGTGAGTCGGGAGATTTCCTGGCGGTGTTCTCCGGGGAGTTAGAAATGGCACATCTGCGCGGCTGCTCCTTCGTGGAGCGGGCGTTTCGGGTGCCCATCCCTTGTCGGGCCGACATCGTGGTGGCTTCCCGGGGGGGACACCCGATGGATCTTACCTTTTATCAGGTCTTCCAGTCCGGGGCCAATGCCGTTTCCGCCCTAAGGGAGGACGGAGAAGGTGTTCTCATCTTGGTGGGCGCTTGCACACAAGGGCTGGGCCTTTACGAGTTCCGGCACTGGTTCGAGCTGGGAGGAGAGGAAGAGATTCGCAGGGAGCTCTTCAGGCATTTTGCAGTCCCTGGATTTGTGGTCTACCGCGCCTGTCTTCTCCGAAGGCGGGCAAGGAAGGTGATACTGGTATCCCAACTGGATCCCGAGGCGGTGAGGAGGGTCGGCTGGGAACCGGCAAGTTCGGTTCAAGAAGCGCTTGAGGTCGCCTATCGGGAAATTCCTGAAGGTACGGTGCTGCTCATGCCCCATGCATCTCAGACCATACCGGTGTTGGGGGGAGCCGGTCGGCAAAAAGGTTGCGCGACCTCAGACTTCGCCCAAACTTCCACGACCCCGAAAAAAGCCACTCAATAGCCCGTCACGGCCGAGACCTTAGAATGAGGGCTTCGCTGAAATCGTGCCGAGGGAGGCTCATTGGCCTACTGCCATTTTCACGGCCGCCGCCGCGTCATCGGCGTTCAGGATTCGGTCGTCGGGCACACCTCTCCTACGGATTTCCCAGCTGGATATGGCCACCACCCTTTTCCCCATCTTCAGGGCCAATGCGATCTCGCTGAGGGTGCCGTACTCGCCCCCCACTGCCACCACCGCATCTACGGTCCTTATGATTATGGCGTTCCTTGCCTGGCCCATGTCGGTGGCAATGGCGTAATCGACGTATGGGTTGGCATCGCTACGGAAAGGGCCGGGGAGTATGCCGATGGTGACCCCCCCTGCTTCTTTGGCCCCTTTACAGGCCGCTTCCATCACTCCTCCCAGCCCGCCGCAAACGAGCACCGCGCCGCTCTTGGCCAAATGCAAGCCCACCTCGTAGGCTATCCTCTCCTCTTCGGGGCTGCAGACTTGCCCCCCGATGACCGCTACGTACATACCTACCTCCTGATGAGTCCAGTAACGCCTCAAACATCAATCAAAAGCCGTCAAGAAGCGACCACACTTGGGCGTGCAACGTTCATCTCCACTCCATTGTCGGGAGCCACGCGTCAGGCCCCTTCGCCCTCCTCTCCCTTTCCTTCCCCCAGAACTATTTTCCTCGCTTCTTTTTCCGCTTCGGAATACACATCCTTCAAAGGAACCCCTCGCTCGACCGCTATCCTCCTGCAATCTTCGTACTCGGGGGACAGGTTTACGACTTTTCCCGCTCTTCTGGCCAGCTTTACCATAACGGTTCCGTACATGGTGTCTACCGATATGCTCTCCCGTTCCAGATATTCCTTCTCCACCCGGGTTATCCTGACTCCCAAAGTCTTGGTCTCGTCAAAGATTATCCCTTTTACCATCTCCTCATCCGAAGGGTCCACCAAGGCGTTAAGGATGACCGCCGGGCGCGATTTCTTCATTTGTACTGGTATCAACCAGACATCCTCCGCCCCCGCTTGGAAAAGCTTTTCCATGACAAAGGGATAGAGTTCCGGGTTCATGTCGTCTATATTGGCGGAGATCACCAGGCGCATGGCGCGGAGGTCTCCCGCCCTAGTCCTGACCCCCAGGAGGACCCGAAGCAGGTTGGGCATCTCCAAGTCGCGTTCCCCAGCACCGTACCCCACCGATTCCAGTCTCATGGGTGGCAGGGGTCCGAATTCTTGACAGAGGACCTTGACCAGGGCCGCCCCAGTAGGGGTGACCACCTCGGTGGTGAAATCTCCTCCGTAGACGGGCACCCCTCGCAGGATCTCCACCACTGCGGGTGCGGGTACGGGAAGAAGGCCGTGCTGCGTGCGAACCCTCCCCTTTCCCAATGGCAGCGGAGAGCAAATTACCTCTCTCACCTTCAGAAACTCGAGGGCGGAGATCGTGCCCACCACGTCCAGGATGGTGTCTTCCCCTCCCAACTCGTGGAAGTGAATTTGGTCCAAGTTCCGAGCATGGATCTTACTCTCCGCCTCGGCCATCACCCGAAAGACCTCCAAGGATCGGGACTTGATCGTGTCCCCAACTACGGAGGTTTCGATGATGCCCCTGATATGGCGGTAGGTGCGCACCACCCCTCGGTTCAGCGTCTTGATCCGCACTTTCGTGCCTCGAAGGCCTCTCCTCTCCACAGAGAAGGCCGAGATCTCCACGCCGGAAAGTCCCAGTTCTGAAGCCAGGGCGCGCAGTCGTTCCAGGGGGAACCCGAGGTCCAAGAGAGCTCCCAGGAACATGTCCCCGCTGATACCCGTGTGAGCGTCAAGGTAGAGCGATTTCTCCATCCCCATCTCTTTTTGAGCTAAACCCACGCACCCTTTCCCACCTCTTTAGCTATTCGCATTCCCGCAGGAGATCTCAGTCCAGCACTTCTAGTCTTCTTTCGACCATAAAGCCCATGCTCCCCTCTCGGTAGCCATCTAGGTCCAGGAGCACGGTATGGAATCCTATCCGCCGAAGGCCTTCCACCAAGACCCTCCTCACCCCACGCTCACTAAGAGCGGCAAGCTCGGTGGGCGAGATCTCCAAGAGGGCGACCCCTGGCTCAGGTGATCTCAGGCGAAAATCCGAGAACCCCACGTCCTCTAAGAGGCATTCCCCCCTCTCCACTCGCCTCAGCTCCTCTCTTTTCAAGGGAGATCCAGTGGGGAAGCGGGTTGCCAAGCAGGGCCTCGAAGGCGCATCCCAGTTCGGCAGGCCAAGCTCCCGGGCCAACTGGCGAACCATGGCCTTGCCCAGGCCCGCCTCCTCCAGAGGGCTTCTGACCCCCAGTTCGGCTGCGGCCATCCTTCCTGGACGGTGCCCGCGGGCGTCATCTGCATTGGACCCGTCCATGACCCAGCGACAGCCCCTCTCCCGCGCCAACTGCAGCAGTGCCCTGTATCTCAGCCTTTTGCAGTAATAGCACCGAAGGGATGAATTATCGGACACGCCGCGATCGGTAAGTTCGTCGATCTTTATCTCGAGATGGGACAGACCCAACTCACGGGCCAACTCACGAGACCTCCTGATCTCTCGCTCTGCGGAGAGGGGGGAGACAATGGTCGCAGCCAAAGCGCCACCGGGGTTCCTCTTGGTTGCCAAAAAGGCCACTAAGGTGGAATCGATGCCGCCGGAATAAGCCACCACCACCGGTTCGGTGGCAGGGAACAGCTCGAGGATCTTTTCAAAATCTATCACCGTCCCTCCTTGATGAGTTGTCACGAATAAATACTAACATCTTGCCGCCCGGGATTTTCGGTCACAGGCATTATTTTCGGTTACAGGCATTATTAGGTTTTTGAATTGATCACGAAAGAATCGTATACCCAGTGAACGAGAGAGTCCTCATCCGGCCGTGTGGGTTCTCGGCTCCGGGAAAAAGCAAGGCCTTCATGTTATGGTATCCTCTTGATGTCACTGGAAAGGAGGAGAAGGATATGAGCTCGTTGAAGGAGAACGCCGGAGTCTGGATAACCATATTGCTGCTGCTGGACGTGGGCCTGTTGCTGGCGGTAGCTTTGCTGTACCGACAATGGTCTCTGTTGCGAAGGAACGTCAACATCCTCAAAAGGGGAGTGGAAGGTGAAAGTTTACTGGAAAAGGTGGCGTCTCAGGCTGCGGAGATCCGAGAGATTCATCGCAGGTTGGACAGGGAAGCCGAGGAGAAGGATTATTTGGCAAGGGTGCTGGCCGGAGCCGTGCAAAGAGTGGCCCTGGTGAGATACGATGCCTTCGAGGACATGGGCGGGCAGCTCAGCTTTTCCCTTGCCCTTTTGGACGAGCACGGCGACGGCGTGGTCATATCCTCCATTTACGGGCGAAACGAGGACCGGGTGTATGCCAAAGCGGTGAAGGGAGGGGTATCCAGTCATGCCCTCTCCCCTGAAGAGGAGGAGGCAGTACGCAGGGCCCTTTCCGTCAAGCCACCCTTTGTGGGGGGAGAGCGCCGCCCGAGAAGGAAAGTCTTCGACGTTGCCGAGCAGGGCTTGCGGGAGGAAGAAAGCTGATGTCGAAAGACGTCTTGGTTGGGGGCGTCGTTCGCGTGCCCCGATTGGCTTTCCTGGGGCCCTCAGGGACCTTCACCGAAGAAGCCCTCGAGGCTTGGCCAGGCCTCGTTTTCGACCAGAAGATCCCGTGCGCCACGGTGGAAGAGGCTTTATTTGCTGTGGAGGAAGGCGAGGCTGACAAAGCGGTGGTGCCCATTGAGAATTCCATAGAAGGGTCAGTTAATGACACTTTGGACGCCTTGGCTTTCGAGGTGGAACTGCGGATCGAGGCAGAACTAGTCCGCCCAGTCAGGCACTGCCTCATGGTGAGGCCCGGTGTCGCCCTGGAGGAAGTGGAGTTGGTCCTTTCCCACCCCCAAGCCGCGGCCCAATGCAGGAGAAACTTGAAAGAGGTGCTCCCCGGGATACCGATCGAGGCCGCCAACAGCACTGCGGAGGCAGTGAGGAAGGTGGCCGAATCCCCCAGGCCGCTCGCGGCTTTGGGCAGTAGAGCGGCGGGATCCCTATATGGATTGTCAGTGATCGAGGAAGGGATGGAGGATCATCCGGAGAACCGAACCCGTTTCGTGTTGGTGGGCAGGGAGAGGAAACCCCCTACGGGCAACGATAAAACTTCCATGGTTTGCTTCATACACCAGGATCGACCGGGTATGCTCCTACAGATACTGCAGGAGTTCGCTTACCGATATAT
>JACVJK010000009.1 GCA_015711955.1 Actinomycetota bacterium
GTCCCCCCGCAGGACGAACCCATCGCTTTCGGGGCGCGCCACGACCTGGAAGGCCTTTCCGCGCCAGGTGGGAGTCACGTCATC
Organism: Actinomycetota bacterium; assembly: GCA_015711955.1. Lineage (GTDB taxonomy): Bacteria > Actinomycetota > Geothermincolia > Geothermincolales > RBG-13-55-18 > JACVJK01. The sequence goes on from JACVJK010000009.1 coordinate 85, forward strand.
CTCGCCGAACACGGGAAGTATGAAGGAGACCAGCACGGGCTCCTGCCCGCAGAACAGGGGGGCGAAGCGGGCCCGGGCCTCCTCGACCGCGCGCCCCCGCAGGGCCAGGGTCGCCTGCAGGGCCAGGCTGTGGGAGGCGAGGTAGGCCAAGCCGGTGTCAGCCCAGCCCAGCGCCTCCAGCGCCGCCGCCACCGTGTAGGCGGCCTCGGGGGAGTCGTGCCCCTCACCGCCCAGGCTCTCCGGCCAGAACATGCGCTGGATGCCCAAACCCACCATGGCTTTCCCGAAGGCTGGCCGGAGGAGCTTTTCGTAGTCCTCCTTGAGCTCCAGACGCTTTTCCGCCACCTCCTTTCGCAACATCTCCAGGAGGCTTTGGGCCAGAGCAAGGTCTGCGTCCTTGACGCGGCTCTTCGGATATGGGAAGAGTTCCCAGTCCTTCATCTCACCCTCCCTGACGGATCCTCACCTTCTTTCGGTCCCCAGCGAGGGATCGCCCGGAACCGACTTCCTCACCGCCCCTCCCGCCCGGACGTTTCCATCCATATATTTCCATCCCTCCTGCGGGCCTGTGTCGTAGGCCCGGAGCCTTTCCGTCAACTCCCTCCCGCGGAGTCCGTCTTCTCTTCGAGATCGAGCCTCGAGGGCGAGAGGGGTCGCGCGGGGCCCTCACAAGGTGGCGCACTCGTAGAACCAGCGCGCCGTCTCCATCTGGCAGAGCTGCTTGGAGCCCTCCACCAGCTGCAGTATCTTCACGTCCCGCCAGTGCTTCTCCACGTCCCACTCCCGGTCGGGTCCGAAACACTCCATTAGGTTCATCACTTTCCCGGTGACCTCGATGAAACGGTCCATGGCCAGGTAGCGCTGGGCCCTCATCTTGGCCACCAGCCCCGGGTCCCAGAGGGGCCCGTACAGGTCGTGGCGGTCGCACATCCTGGCGCACTGGTATCCCACCATCCTTATGGCCTCGATGTTGGCGGCGAAGTCGGCCAGCACCCCGGCCACGGCGTCGTTCTCCTTGAGGGGCAGGCCCCGGTATCTCTTGCGGCTCGCGAACTCGTAGACCCGCTCGTAGATGTTCATCATGGCCCCGGAGATCCAGGCGATCACCCCCATGTTCCCCGTGGACATGACCTCGCCGAAGTACTTGGCGTCGTCGCCGGGGCCGCAGGCCCGGTACCAGGACGGCACCCGCACGTCCTCGAACCAGACGTCCGAGTTCCTGTCGGCGGCCATGCCCGCCTTGTCGTAGGGCGGTCCCTGGGTTACCCCCGGGGTGTCGGAGGGCACGTATATGACCGCGATGTCCCGGGGATCCTCAGAGCCAGGGTTGGTGGTGCATACCACGGCCATGAGCTTGGCCAGCCCGCCGGTGTTGGAGGGCCACAGCTTATGGCCGTTTATCACCCACTCGTCGCCGTCCAGCACGGCGGTGGTCCTTATGGTGCTGCCCTTCACGATCTCTATGTTCTCGATGTCCGACCCACCTTGGGGCTCGGTCATCACCAGGGCGGAGAAGACGGGCTCGGTGCTCTGGCAGAACATGGGAGCGAACTCCTCCAGCAGGCGGCGGTTCTCGTGGGGTTCCAGGGCTATGAACAGCAGGGGCCAGAAGGACGCGCCGAAGGCCAGGGCCATCCCCGTGTCGGCCCGGGCTATCTCCTCGAACATGCGGAAGGCGGCGGTGCACATGTAGCCGGACCTCCCCATCCCCCAGCCCCCCAGGTCCTCGGGGAAGATCATTCGCTGAAGCCCGTACTCCCCCAGAAGTTTCTTGAGGGGAGGATGGATGAGGCGGTGGTCAAGGTAGTCCTCGTCGTACTGACGGCGGTAGGGCATGACCTCCCTCTCCGCCCACTCCCGGAAAATGGAGGTGAGAAGGTCGTCCATGGGAGTGGCGTATTCCAGAGGACGGGTGAAGACGTCGATGCTCCTCATCCTTACCTCCCTCCTGGCCCGTGCCCTTGCCCCGGCCGCGCATTCTGGAAAAGATTGGAACCACGACGTCGTGACGAGATGAGCTGTTGCCGGAAAAGAAGAGCTTTTTGCGACCGGAAAGCCGACAGCCGAATCCCCCTACAGGACCGTATTCTATAACCGCCTTTTTCCAGTGTCAAACACCCGTTTCGAGCGGCGCTCCTTAAACGCCTTTCGCAGGATTGAGGGATCCTTTGAGGCGAGAGCCAGAGTGCTCGCAGTTCGGAGAAAAAGCGATAGGTTGGAGGAGCGAAAATTACTGACGGTAGGATCGATTGGGAAGACCGGGCTTGAGATGGATTGGATTGGTAGTATCATTAACCAAAGGGAGAGGCTGGTTTAAGCTGGAAGGTTTTTGCTGTCTCGGCGGAGAGAAGTGCTATCCAAATCGGGTTTCGTGGGGCCAAATGTCGCTCGAGATGATCATGAGGGCCTCGCTTTGGAGTAAGGCGCCAAGGGCAAAACCTCGAGGAGGAACGATTAGAATGGCTCCGCGTATCCCTCTACGGGGAGATGGTTGAAGGATCCAACCGGCGGACATCCGGCGAAACCGCGTAAAGGTTCCGCTGATCCCTCTACGGGGAGATGGGGCAAGGCGAGACCCGGTCGCCCGTGGAGGTTAGGTTCTTCTATAGAGCGGCTTGTCATTTGGGGGAGGGAGTAAGATGAAGGACTCCACCAAGATGGTCTTCCGACTTCACGGGTGGAGGGTGGACCGCGCACTGCACAATTACCTCTATTTCGTCTTCTACGACACGTACGTGAAGGGGGCGCTCTACCTCACCAAGGGGGTCGTGGCCCTTCTGGGTCGATTCTCCCCCACCCGGCACGTGGCCCGGTTCATATTCGACCGCTACCACGCCAAGGTACTCTCGCGAGGCGACCTCAGCAAGATCCTCCAGCTGGAGGAGACGGTGGACCTGGGGCCGGACACCACGGGCAGGATAATCCCATTCCGCCACGCCAACCGGATAGTCCTGAGGGAGCCCACTCACCTGGCGGTTATGGACTGCCCCTGCAAGCTGGAGCTGGACGACCCATGCCAGCCGGTGGCCTCTTGCATAGCGGTGGGGAGGCCCCTGGTGGACTTCTGGCTGGAGCACTGCGCGAGGTACCACGCGAGGCGTATAAACCGGGAGGAAGCCCTGGACATCATCGAGCGCCACCGGCGCAGCGGCCATGTCACCCAGGCCTTCTTCAAGGTGGCCACCGGGGGGAGCATGGGGGTCATCTGCAGTTGTTGCCCTCGGTGCTGCGTGAGCATGCGGGCGACGGCTCTGGTGCAGAGGATCAAGGGCGCGGAGGGCATGTCCCAGTACGCGCCCTCGGGATACAAGGTGGCCCGCGACCCGGAGAGGTGCCGGGGCTGCGGGGGCTGCGCCGAGGCATGCCACTTCGGGGCGGTGGAGGTCCGGGAAGGAAGGAGGGCATACCATCCGGAGAGATGCTTCGGTTGCGAGCTGTGCGTGGAGAGGTGCCCGGAGGGGGCCCTTTCCCTGTACCTCCCCGAGGGAGGCCTGCTTCCCCTGGATCTGGACCTGGTCCGCGAGGCCCTGGCCGGCGGTGCTCGGTGAACGGTCCGAACATGCCGAAGGACGGCAGGGTTTAGGGGATCCCGATCCCCCCACTTGATAGGAGTGAAAAACGGCTCGCCTGGAATGGACCCGGTCCACGGAGCCCCCCGCTGGCGTCGTCAGCCCCGGCGGGGGTTGACCTAAGGATGGAAGTCAGGGCCTTTCGGGATACGGTCCTCTCGAGGAGCGGATGGAGGTGATGCCGATCCCTGAAATATCGTGGTGCGCTAGGTGCGTGAATCGCCGTGGGAGCCACAGCGTGGCAGGATGGGTGCCGCCGCGTGGTGGCCGCGGCTTCCCGAGGAAACCCCTTGTTGGATGCGAGGGGAGTCGTCGTCGGTGGGCTCGCGGGTCGCCCCAAGTAACCGCGGGGCTCCAAGGGTGCAAGATGGCAAGCTCAACAGCGAGGGAGGGAGTGACATGACCAAGACCTTGGCCGTGACGGGTTGTTCGGGCTACATCGGAGGAAGGATCATGGAGCACCTGGAGGAGGTGGACTGGGTGGACAAGGTGCTGGGAATCGACGTGAAGCCCCCCGCGAATCGGTGGAAGAAGCTGGACTTCTATCCCCTGGACGTGCGCAGCTCGGAGATATCCCGCCTGTTCTCGGAGAAGAAGCCCGACGTTCTGGTGCACCTGGCCTTCATCGTCAACCCCCTGCGCGACGAGAGGGAGATGCACGACATAGACGTGAGGGGCACTGAGAACGTCCTGCGGGCGGCGGCCCAGGCGGGGGTGAACCACGTGGTCATAGCCTCCTCCAGCTCCGCCTTCGGGGCCTTCCCCGACAACCCGGAATGGCTCACGGAGGACCATCCGCCCCGCCGCATGCCCAACTACACCTACGCCAGCGACAAGTACGAGGTGGAGGTGATGGTCAAGCGGTTCATGGAGGAGAACCCGAAGACGAAGGTGGCCGTCATCCGGCCCTGCATCGTTTACGGGCCCAACGTGAACAACTACCTCTCCCGCTTCATACTGCGGCTCCCCTTCATACCCTCGGTGGACGGGCAGCTACCCCAGATGCAGTTCGTCCACGAGGAGGACGTAGCGGAGGTCTTCCTCAAGGTGATAGAAAGGGAGGCCACGGGCTACTTCCACTCCTGTGGGAGCGGCACCGTGGGGGTGGACGAGATAGCCGCCTTGGCGGGCAAGCCCCTGGTCAAGGTGCCCGCCCGCGTGGCCTACCCGGCGGTGGACCTGCTCTGGAAGGCGCGCTTCCCCCTGGTGGAGGGGCCCTCCGGGATGCTGGACTTCATACGCTACCGCTGGACCATCTCCGACCAGGCCACCCGAGAGGCCCTGGGGCTGGGCCCCAGGAGGTCCAGCCGGGAGGTGCTACAGGAGATGATCAGGACCCACAAGGACGGGAGGAGGTTCAGGCTACCGGGAAGAGGGAGGGCGGCCTGAGCCGCAGAGAACGCCTGGGACAAGGGCCGGGAATGGAGAACCGATCATCTTCTCCGCGCGAGCGTTCCGGCGCCAGCGCGTCCTTTTGGGGCGGCCTGGTCGAAAGCGAGATTACGCCGGCGGCAGGGGGTGATTGAAGCGACCAGGTGAGGCGTGCCTAACCAATCAAAACCCGAACCGGTCTTTTGTGTTTTGGGGATGTCTTTTTGGGAGGTATTAGCTCGCCAGGCGGGGCGCCTACGGGGCCATACCGAGCGCGACCTCTCTGGGATATTTTCCCAGCAAGCTGCTCGCGAGGTAACCACCCTATTTCAAGCCCTGAGGATGAAGAGCGGGATCTTGGCCCCACGGCCTCCTTCGTGTATCGCGATCGGGTGGCCTCCTTGAGATCTTGAGGGCTTTGACTCACTCCTGGCCGCAGCCTTCTCCTGCACCTTGGCTCCTGATCAAGGGCACGAGCACGAAGACACCGAAGACCAGGGTGAGGGCAGCGTACAGCTTGGGGTCCTTCCCCTTCTTCTGGGCCACGCGGTAGGCGACGGCCGCCTCTATGGGGTGGACCAAGGCCAGGAACTTGACGGTCTTCTTGAGGAGATCCTTCATCTTCCCTCCTTCGTCCGGGAACCGACACGGTGTCAATGCCCCCTTAACCCCCTGGGGTTAAGATAGAATCAATTATAGCAGGAGCAGGAAGCGGAGGAACCAAGCGGACTTGACGGAGGAAGGGGATGCCCCAAGAGAGAAACCACTTGGAGCTGCGCAGGATCTACCGGGCCATAGAGGAATCCGGCCTGTACATAAACCTCAACCACGACGTGCGTTTCCGCGAGCAGAGGGAGATCCCCCTCAACCTCAACGAGACCGAGTCGGTGGTGCTGGCCGAGGAGTCGTACAACTCCCCGCTGCTCTTCGCCCTGCTGACCTCGGTGATGCGCAACGGCACCATGATACTCTTCGGCTCTCCCGGATCGGGCAAGACCACATCCGCCGAGTTCGTGGGAGCCCTGGTCTACGGGAGGATCCTGGAGGAGACCTTCGGCGACGGTGCCGGGCCCTTCCGGGTGATGGAGGCCATCCACGAGGCCACCATCCACGGCCACCAGGAGCTCACCGAGGAGAAGATGCTGGGCAGGCCGCACCTGGGAAGGCTCATGCGGGACGGGGAGGAGGTGGTGGTGCCCCGCAAGTTCGTCTTGAGCCCTTTCCGCATGGTGGACGAGGTCAACCGCCTCACCCCCGGCAGGACCAACAACCTACTGGAGCTGATGGACCGGGGTTTCACCGTCTACGGCGACACCAAGATCTACGCCGCGGAAGGGGTGACCTTCCTCACCGCCAACTTCAGAGACATAGCCTCCTCCGACCTCACCCCGCCTTTCCTGGACCGGATTGACGTGGGGGTCTTCTCCCCTACCCTGAACCCCTACTTCCTGGAGATGGCGGGGGGAGGGGAGGACAGGAAGCTGGCGGGTGACGAGGAGGCCTTGGTGGCCAGGATCAGGAAGGAGATAGGGGTGGAGTTCACCCGCGAGGACCTCGCGGAGATCCGGGCGGAGATCGCCGCGGTGGAGATGGAGCCGGAGGCCCGCTACATCCTCTACAACTTCATCTCCGAGGTCAACGGGTGCGCCATGGCCTCCCCCGAGCTGGAGAGGAAGAGCAAGGGGTTCGCCTGGTTCGTGAGGCCGCCGGTGCTGTGTGCCCAAGCGGACGACGGAGGGCCGGGTTCGGGCCACCTTGGAGGCTGCCATTACCACAACACGGAGAACATCTGCTACCGCACAGAGAACGAGGTGAGCGTCCGTTCGGCCCGCACCATTGAGAGATACGCGAAGGCGGTGGCCTGGTTCCGGGGAAAGCAGAGAGCGGGGGTGGAGGACCTGGAGGCGGTGGTCCCCTACGTGCTCTGGTTCAAGTTGGTCCCCACCGACCGGGCTTGGGCGGAAAGGCCGGAATTCATGAACGACCGCATCGCGATGGTAAGGGAGATGTTCGAGGTATCCAAGAACCACTATCTCAAGAGCAGGAGGATGATCAGGACCCTGGACGCGGTGCTTGACCTATACGAGCGGGCGATGAAGGGCCAGCCAATGGAGCCGGAGCTGGTATTGGAGGCGCTCAGTTCCCTCAGAAAATACGACTCGCCAGCCAAGTATCCCATAGCAACCATGCTGAGGCAGGTCTATCGGGAACTTGTGGGCAAAGGTGTTTGACTCCTCCAGGAGGGTGACCCGATTTGTGGACCGACGGATTCGACCCACGGGAAACGCTGGAGAAGGCCATGGCCTTCTGCGGGTATCCCCGGATGATGGAGCCGGAGCTGGTGGTCGATCCGGCTCATCACCCCCACGCCGAAAAGCTGAACGGCCGATTCGGCTTTTGGGAGCCCTCCGAGAACCGGGTCTACGTCAACCTGCCGGAGGTGCACGAGCGCCTGGGGTTGGAGAACCTCGAGGCGGTCCTGGTCTACCAGATACTCCACTACGCATTGGCCCCCTTCGACTCCCGGACCGCCCTCAAGCTGACCGCCTCCGCCAAGGTGGCACTGGACGGGAGCAGGGATGACGACAGAAGGAAGGACACCTCGTTCTCCGAGGCGCTTAGCCTGCAGAGGGTTTTCTGCGACATCATCAACGTAACCTACGCCGCACTCCACGGCATGAGGGAGGAGATGGTCCGCCTTTACCGGGCCATGGACCGGGACAAGGGGTGGAGGGCTACCATGTTCTGGAAGTTCTTGCTCTGTCTCTTCGAGGAGCTCTGGGACTGCAAGGGCTCCCTTCTGGAATGGGCACCGCGAAGCCTGCGGGAGGATGCCCAGAAGATGGGAGCCGTTCTCCTGGCCCGTCCTTTCGCCGCTCCCACCTGGGAGGAGAAGATAAGGCTGCTGGCGGGCTTCTTCCGCAAGTACTATCGGGACGGCGACGAGATGGACGACGCCCGCCTCATGGACCACGGCATCGACGAACTGCGGGGCAGGTCCATGGATCAGTTGTTGCGGGAGGTCTCGGCAGAGTTGGGCCTTCAGGACTTCAAGGACATCGTGTGCGGGCTGGGGGAGGGCTCCGAGATCCAGGCCCTGGTCTGGTTCTACCGCGATCTGGCCCGGCGCTACGAGGTCCGCATCCGCCCGGTCAGGAGCGAGTCCGGCGAGGAGGTCCCCTATGCCCCCCGGGCCTGGGGGCTGGGGGATCCCCTGGAGAAGCTGGACCTAGCCTACACCCTGTACACCTCGGGCAGGGCGGTGCCCACCCTCACCACCAAGCAGTGGGACCTCACCCGGTTGGACGTGCCCGCCAGGAGGAAGACCCCACCCGACGTGGTGATAGTGCTGGACGCCTCGGGATCCATGACCAACCCCTCGGTGGAGGTGGCCAACGCGGTGCTGGCGGGTTTCGTGCTGGCCCGCTCGGCGGCCAACATGGGGGCCAAGGTGGGGCTGGTGGTATATTCCGACCAGCAGCGCTCTTATCTGGTGGAACCCACCTGGCATTTGCGGAAGGTGGAGGAAGGATTGGTGACCTATTACGGAGGCGGTACCGTGTTCCCAGTGGATGAGTTTCGGTACCTTTTCGGACTCGAGCCTCACCGACCCAAGCACTTCTGCCTCATATCCGACACCGAGATAGTGAACCTCCAGGAGGCCAGGGACCTCCTGGAGGAGGCCCTGTCGGTGCACCCCGAGAACTCGGGGTCGATATTCCTCATCGACCAGAGCTACAACCGCAACGCCGAGGTGCTGCGGGAGGCTGGTTACCAGGTGTTTCCGGTAACCCGGGGAGAGGACCTGGTCAGGGTGGTGGCCGGCAAAGCCCACGAGCTTTACGCCTGGTAGGGCGGCGCGAACAATGGCGGGGTTCCGGAAGGGGTGAAGCGAGATGCGTTTCCCCAAACCGCATCTGGGCGAGGAGAGAGGTTCCCTGGAGGAGATCCTGGAGACGACCAAGAGGGAAGAGAAGGCCGAGCGGGAGCGGTATGAACGGTTCACGGTGAGGGAGCTGTTCCTTTCACTTCGCAGCCGCGACCGGATGAGCAAGAAAAGGGTGAGAAAAGCCCTCCCCGACCGGGACGACGAGGAGCTCTTGGGGCTCATCACCCGGCTGCTGGAGAGGGCTGCCACTGCCTACCTTTCCTTTCGCTCCCGTTGGGAGAGGGAGGTGCTGGGTTACCTCACCAGCATCGGGGCGGAGGTGAGCGCCGCACTGGGGCTGGGCCCCTTCCGGGTTCCCGACGGGTTGGACTACGTGGGGTTGGAGGCGGAGGGGAGCGGCAATCAGCGGCCGGCCATCTTGTCCCGCCACCTGGGGGCCTTCGCCGGCATGAAGGCGGTCAACCTCGACCTCACCGCCTCCACCCTGGGCGACTACGGCTTTCGCCGAGCGGTGGGTTGCAAGGTGGAGGCGGAGACGGTGGGAAAATGCTTCGGCGAGGAAGCGGAGAGGATCCGCCTGCGGGCGGAAAGGGCAGGGGATTGGCTTTTCCTCAAATCCAAGGACTGTGAGGCCGAGGTGGGAGAGGTGGGGAGGTTGGCGGGCCTTGACTCCCGGGGACTCCGCCTCGTGGTGAGAAGGGCGGGGGCCGAGTTGGGCGCCAGGGCTGAGGAAGCGGAGTTCTACGTCACGGAAAGCCTCAAAGGATTGGGACTCAGGGGAAGGGGGACCGTGTACCTGACCCCTGACCTTTTCCAGGCGGCCTTGGAGGCCAGGACCTCCTTCCATCTGGTGGAGCTGGAGGGAACCATTGAGCCCGGAAGAGGCCATAAGGAAGCTGGAGGGCGGTGAGATAGGGGAGTGCCTCCTCGTTCCGGTCCGGATCGAAAGGGGAAGGACCAGTCGGGAGGTAAATTTTTCCATAATTTTGTCCTGTCCCTCCGGGGAGTCAATGGAACCTGTGGTGGATGGACTCTACCGCAGGGATGATGGATCAGGGAGGTTCTCCTGGGTGGAGTTCCGTTACCGGCCCTTGGTGCGGTTTTCCGGGAACGGGACCTTGGATCTGGTGGAAGCAGGCCTCACCGAGACCCTCTTTATCCATCTGCGGGGGTTGATCGGACCCGGCGGGGCCTTCCATGTGGTATACGGCGCCGAGCCCCATCAATTTTTCAAAGAGACCTCAGAGGGGCTGAAGAAGGGATTCCCCCCACCTCTCACCCCCCTAGGATATGAGCTCTGGAAATGCGGCTTCCGCTGGTTCAAGGACTGGTACTTCCCCGAGGGATGGCTCGAGGGCTCCATGAAACTGCAGGCCACCCTCCCCTTAAACGCTGAACTAGCCCAGGAGCGGAGCAAGGAGATGCAGGAGGAGGTCGAGAGGTTCGTGCGCCGGGTGAACGCGGGGATGGTGGTGAGGGAAAAGACACTCGAAAGGGCGCTGTCGCGAGCGCGGGAGCTGGGCCTCTTTCCGCGGGAAAACATGGCCTTGGGAAGAAGTTAGAGCGAGGGCGCCTCCCGAAGGCACGTTGCCCATCGGACACGGTCCCGTCATCAGCGAGGGCTAGCGCGGGGGAATGGGCCGTCGTTCGAGAGGAAGGCACCGTCGGTTCGAGGCAAAGAGGACGGGGCCTACCTGGTGGGCGAGAGGAAGGAGGGGACGGCAGGTGGAGGAATATCCGAATCTCGGTGAGGATGGGAGGAGGCCGCGCCGAACCCTCCTCTCGGCTTTTGCGATCCTCGCTCTTTTGACGCTGACCTTTTTCCTCCTCTGGGAGGCAGGTTTAATCCGGGGCCTGCTGGAATCGTTAGGGTTGAGGATTGGTGGGGGTAGGTGGGGATGGGACTGGCAAGAATTGGACCTCGGAATCTCATTGAAGTTGAGGTCGGCAGGAGTGAGAAATCTTGAGGTGAGAATGGTCCAACCGCCTCACAGATCGGGCTTCCAGGAATTGGCATTGGATTTGGATCCAGATCCCCAGGAAAGTTTCAGGGAAGGTGACCGGGTGATGGTGTTGCACCGTTTCGATTTCCCTCCGCAGGAGGTAGCGCTGAGCTTGAAAGGCAGAGTCCTCTTGCGTCGGATGGACCTGGAGACGGCCATGAGGCAGGGTGGGTACACATCGGGGGAGGCACTGTCTTCTTTTTTGGCATCGGAAGAGCTGGTGGAGTCCGATGACCCGGAAATCCGGGCACTGGCTGCGGCCGTGGGGGGCGAAACCGATAGGGAGATGGCGGCGGAGATATGCAGGCTGGTGGGAAGGCTGCTGGATTACCGCCGAGAGACAGAGAACCGGGGAGCGTTGGCCGCACTGAGGCGGGGATGGGGTAACTGCACCGATTATTCCCACCTGATGGTGGCCCTGTGTCGAGCCAAGGGGATTCCCGCCCGCACCGCTCGAGGGCTCCTGGTGGAGAGGTCTTTTGGGGAGGGGGAATTCGGTGAGTTCCTTCACCGGTGGGTGGAGGTTCACCTGGAAGGATGTGGTTGGGTGACCTTCGACCCCACCCTTGCCGAGGAGGACCCGACCATGGTCGAGCGTTTGCCACCCTTCCACCTCCTTTTAGGCGTGGGTGAGGGTGACCCTTGGCTCAAAGGAGGGGACATGTGGTTCGTGGAGTCGAGAGGGGGGAGCGTGGAGGCGGAGTGGGATATGACGGCACAGGTGAAGGGCGGCGGAAAGGGGGAGTTGCCCCACAGGACGAATCCAGGAAATATATGGAAGAATCATGTGGATACGGGACTAGCACTTGAAAGCCGATCGAGTCTCAAGCGGATGCCACCTACGCTCATCGCTTGCCCTGACCCGAGAGCCGGTCGGCTGAATCGAAGGAAAGCGGATTCTGGGGACTCGATGTTCGACTTAGTGGTGCAGCACCGTGATCTTGGCGGATGAACGCGCGAGGTCCGTCTACCCCAAACCGACGTTGTGGGTGAGACCATAACCACGAGGAATAACAGTAGCGAAAACCCAAGACCAAAGCCAGGATGTTCATGGCCAAGGTCACGGAACGGAGGCCCGCGGAGAGATTTAGCTGGTCACCTCCCTTGAATCCAATAGGGGTTTGCCGAGACGGACCTACCGATCACCGCTGGGCTCTCAGTAGCGAAAACCCAAGACCAAAGCCAGGATGTTCATGGCCAAGGGCACTGCGTAGATGGCCGCGGTTACCTTGATCTTTGAGGCGACGCTTTTTAGTCCGAGGACCAGGTTTGCAGCGGCGAACCAGTAGAAATATCCCAACAGGAATATGAGCCAGATACCGGCAAAACTTCGGTTCCACCACGGATACTCCCAAACCAAGTGATCGCCCAGGTTTAAAAGTACTTCCACCAGAACGCAGAAACAGGCGAAAAATACGGCCATGAACCAACGATTGGGCATTCCCAGGATCTTCCTCTCTTTGTCCGGCAGGAGAGAATGGTAATACACCAGTCCTAAAAGAAGGAAGGTGAAGATGATCTCTATATTCCATCCCACCATGACCCTGAACGCCGTGTCTCCCGGAGTGGTCCAGACAGCAGAGCGCTTGCTGAGATGGAAAACCCAACCATTCCAGGTCTCGTTGAAAAAGTCGCAGCCGAAAACCACCAGGGCGGTGAACAGAGGATCCCAGTTGCCGCTACTTCGGCAGGATTTGACCTCCCGGGCGTACACATAGGCCACTATGGCCAGTATCGGCACGACGTACCATTCAATGGTAGAGAAATCCCTGAGTCCCTCCAGGGCCCGACGCGAGGCTTCGGTAAGGGCAGCCGCCAAAGTGAGCACCTCCCCCTCTGATCCCTGTGGTTTAACCACATCCCAGTGAAATCTTCTCCACTTTCTCCCTGATTCCCTCTTTGGGGGTTTTCAGGAATGAGACATGGGGTAGGGCAATCGTTTTCCCGCGTCGTGCCAGCATTGCCGCCACCGCCCCACCACTGCGCCTGGGATATGGATATAATAGATTCCCGGGCAGAAAAAGGAGGTGGGCATGGTTAAGAAGGTTCTGGTGGCGGTGGATGGATCCGAGCCCTCCGGCAGAGCTGTGACCTTTGCGGCGGAGCTCTTCAGGGAAAAGGACGCGGAGATAGTCCTGCTCCACGTGGTGGAGGAGCCAGGATACGTGGGAATGTGGGCGGATGGCATCATGTCGCCGGAAGTCATAGTGATCCCGGCAGAGGTCAGGCAGGAAATGGAAAGGAGGGCGGAGGACATCCTCGAGAGCTCCAGGAAAATGATGGAAGAGAAGGGCATGATGGCGGTGGGCAAGATCAGGTGGGGGAACCCAGCGGCCGAGATAATCGAGGAGGCAAGCACGGGGAGTTATGATTTGGTGGTGCTGGGCACCCACGGCCATGGCGCCCTCAGGGGTTTTATCATGGGTTCGGTGAGCGATAGGGTGGCCAGGCATGCCCACTGCCCAGTGCTGCTGGTGAGGTGAGGAGAGCTGCCACTGCCGGTAGCCTGGTGAGGAAAAACACTTCCATCTCGAGGGAGGGTATGACGCTCCAGCGCTTTTTTGTTGTGGCTGAGGGCAAATTCGCTTTCATGGGCTTTAAAAAAGGGAATGAGGTTAAAACCTTACTGAAAGCGGTCAAAAAGAGTCCTTGGTGCTCGGTATGGTCCGCTAAAGCGGTCCGATGGGGCAGGTGATCGGTAGGCCTGTTGCTTTGGCGAATCCGTGAGGTCCATTTCCAAGATCTCGGATATGGAAGGAGGAATCCCGCCTTGGGAAAGACCATCCAGGAGATAAACGAGCGCATAAAGAGTGGGAAGGCGGTGGTGGTGACCGCCGAGGAGATAATAGACCTTGTGCGGGAGAAGGGAGTGGAGAAGGTGGCTCGGCGAGTGGACGTGATCACCACCGGAACCTTCGGGCCCATGTGCTCCTCGGGAGCCCTCATCAACTTGGGACATCCCAAACCGCGCATGAAGATCCACCGGGCGTGGTTAAATGACGTGCCCGCCTACTGCGGCATCGCCGCGGTGGACTTATATTTGGGCGCCACCGAGATGGCGGAACACGATCCCCTCAACGAGGTATTTCCGGGGGAGTTCCGCTACGGGGGCGGACACGTCATAGAGGACCTGGTGGCGGGCAAGAAGGTGAGGCTGAGGGCGGAATCTTACGGCACCGATTGTTATCCTCTGAGGAAGTGGGAGGCGGAGATCACCATCCACGACCTGCCGGACGCGCGCCTTTTCAACCCCCGCAACGCCTACCAGAACTACAACGTGGCGGTCAACCTCTCAGACCGTGTCCTCTACACCTACATGGGAGTCCTGAGGCCCAATTTGGGAAACGCCAACTACTGCAGTGCGGGGCAGCTTTCCCCCCTGCTCAACGATCCCCTGTTCCGCACCATCGGAGTGGGTACCAGGATTTTTCTGGGAGGTGGCATAGGTTACGTGGTGGACAGGGGGACTCAACACAACCCGGATGTGCCCAGGACCAAAAGCGGGCACCCCAAGAGGCCGTCGGGCACCCTGGCGGTGATGGGTGACCTGAAAGGGATGAGTCCGCGCTACCTGGTGGGTTATTCCATGCTGGGATATGGGGCCACTTTGGCGGTGGGGATAGGCGTGCCCATCCCGGTGCTGGACGAGGAGGTGGTGGAAGCCGCTGCGGTTAGCGATTCCGATCTTTACGCGCCCGTGGTGGATTACTCGGTGGACTATCCCCAGGGCACGGGCAGGGTATTGGGAGAGGTCTCCTACGCCCAGCTGAGGAGTGGCGAGGTGGAGATCCTGGGGAAAAGGGTACCCACCGCCTCCCTTTCCAGTTATTCTCGAGCGCGGGAAATCGCCTGCTTGTTGAAGGAGTGGATTCAAAGCGGCAGGTTCTTGCTCACCGAACCTGTGGAGCTACTGCCGTGCCCGGTTCGCGAAAGGGGAGGGGGAAAGTGATCAGGCGGAAAGTGGTGCTCCATTTCCCCAGGGAGAAGGTGGACAAGCCCATCGTGAGCAAACTGGTCAGGGATTACGGCTTGGACTTCAACATCTTGAAGGCCTCCATAACCCCTCGTGAGGAGGGTCTTCTGGTGATGGAGATCACCGGGGAGGAAAAGGATTACCAGCGCGGCCTGGAGTACCTGGAGAACTGCGGGGTGAGGGTCCAACCCCTCTCCCAGGACGTGGCCAGGAACGAGGATAGGTGCACCCATTGCGGGGCCTGCCTGGCCGTCTGCCCCACCCGGGCCTTGTACATGGACAGCGAATCCATGCAGGTGATCTTCGATCGGGAGGAATGCGTGGCCTGTGAGCTGTGCGTCAAGGTCTGCCCTCCCCGGGCCATGGAGATACGTTATTGAGGACATCAACTCGGTGTGCGCAGAGCGAGTGAGTTCGGTCCCCCTGATGCCAAAGCCCGCTGCTGATGGGCCCTTCCTTTCGGGCTGCGGGCCTTAGGGGGCGTGACTTCAGGGCCGCAACTTAGGACCCCTTGCTCTAAAACGGGCTTCTTTGCGTTCCTATCCCCTGGTGCTTAGGCGTGAGAAAAGTTCTCAGGCAAGCGTGAGGAGGGCGGGGATGGCCTATCTGGAGATAGGAGGTCAACACAGGATAGGTCTGGACGATCTTGCAGAGGGGACTCTTGGCAGGAGGGATCCTGCCAGCGGAGCTTTCCCCGAAGTGGACCTGGGTCCTTTCGGGGCCGCGGAGGCGGGGGTCTCGAGGGAACACGCCAAAATAACGAGGGTGGGGGGAGACCGCTTTTACATCGTGGATCTCAACAGCACCAACTCCACCTCCGTGAACGGCGAGACGTTGGAGCCCTTCAAGCCCAGGCTTCTTGAGGACGGGGATGAGATCACGATGGGACTTCTACGGCTGGTATTCCGCTCTGGTGACTGACCGGGCGGGCAAGGGATGCCGGCTGTCGCGATCCCTCCCCTGGCGCCGGGGCGTGGCTCGCTCTTTGCTAGGTCCCCTTATAGGCGCGTTAATGGGTTGAGCCTGTTTTGGTGTGGACGTCTCATGTCCAACCCTCTCTATTCCGATAAAGATAACCGTAATCCCTCGGAAACAAAGCTAACGAGACCGGGTGGGGAAGGAGTATTGGCATCCAGGTATCGATTGATCAGGGAAGTGGGAAGAGGGGCCATGGGCCGCGTCTTCCTCGCCCACGACCGGTTACTGGAGAGAGAGGTAGCCATCAAGGAACTGATCCTCCCCTCTCATCTCGATGAGGAACAACGGAATGAGGCCAAAGAGAGGTTCCGACGTGAGGCCCGGGCGGCGGCTCGCCTCTCCCATCCCCATATCCTCACGGTTCACGATTTCCTTTGGGGGCCAAACTGGGCTTACATAGTCATGGAGTATCTGGAGGGCAAAACCCTCAGGGACATCCTCGAGGACAGACTGCTTTCCCCCTCGGAGCTACTGAGTCTGGCGCCCATGGTCTGCGACGCCCTCCAGTACGCCCACCAGAAGGGAGTGATACATCGGGACATAAAGCCCGACAACATATTCGTCTTGGAGAGCGGCAGCATAAAAGTGGCGGATTTCGGGATCGCCAAGATGATAAACGCCCCGGCAGCGATGACCCGCGGAAGTATCCTGGGAACCCCCAACTACATCGCTCCCGAGATGATCGCTGGGGACGAATACGACCACAGAGTGGACATCTTCTCCTGGGGGGCCACCATGTACGAACTGCTAACGGGGACTCGGCCCTTCGACGCGGAGGGAGACTACGCCGTTCTCTATCGTATCGTCAACGATAGGGAGAGACCCTTGAGGGAGTTGCGGGAGGAGGTGCCGGAAGAACTGGCCCGTCTGATCCACAGGTCTTTGGAGAAGGACCCTGAACGGCGCTATCAGAGCATGAAAGAGATGAAGGAGGAGTTTTTGCGGATCAGAGCGGGGCTGGGTATGAGGGGAGAGGCCGAATCCTTCGACCGAGAGGAAGCCCGCCGCAGACATCTGGAAGAGGCGGAGAGGTTGGAGGACTTCTCGCCGGTGGAATACGAAAGCTCGGGCGCCTTCCTGATCCACCGGGATCAAGAGTGGAAGGATTTAATAGCCAGGATCTACTCGGAAAAGGGATCGTCGACCCCGGAAACCGGTGCCGCTTCGAGCAGGGTAGAGTCTGAGCCTGGAGAGGCAGCGTCGAGGATAATGGATCCGGGGTTGATCAGTACCGCATTCGCCGCTTCCTCGTCCGGCAGGGAAACTCCAGTGCGCCTCCCTCCTGGGGTCTTGAACCGTTGGGAAAGTCCCGCCCAGGCTAGAACTGCTCCGGTGGATAGAGAGGAGCGGGAAAAGAGGAAGGCCATGGCGTGGATGGGAGCGGCCGTGGTGGGATGCGTGATGGGCGTCGCCTCTTTCGGGCTCCCCTGGGCCAGCGATTCGCTGCTGCTTCCCAAAGGGGTGAGCGGTTTCGACCTGTTGGAAGGCAAAGTCTTGACCTTACTCTTGGGTTCCACGCTGCTTTTAGAGGCGGCTTTTCTTTTGGGCTGGAGGAGGAGGGCCCTGCTCAACCTGGGGGAGACCCTTTCCCTGCTGTCGATCTTCTGTCTGCTGGCTTTCGTGGGGCTCAGGCTGATGGGGGAAGTGGGTGTGGAGAGGACTCAAGGACTGGAGTTTTGGAATTACCTCACCGAAGTGGGCATAGGCTTCTGGCTGGGGGCAGCGGGCTCCCTGGCTGCGGCTAGCTTCAGTGGGAGGGCTAGGTCTAGCTGGCCGGAATAGGGTCCCCATCTGGAGTGCTCGGAGTGTGAGGATGAGTTGGCGGCAGGATTATGTTATTAAAAAGGGGGTTACGAGCCGTTCTCGCGGCTGCCTCCAAGCCGGGGCGCTCATCTGACAGGGAGATATTGATCCGCTGGAAACGAGACAAAGAGGCGCATATCTACGGTGGAGACGAGAATTGGGTGAGCGCTGTCTGGAAGGAATCACCCCCTTGTCAAGTCCATGTTCTGCAGTAACCACTTCACGTAATCCCGCAATGGTTCCTCGTAATGACGAGCAGGGGAAAAGCCCCTGAGGCGCAGGTTCATGTTGTCCAAAGGGGAATAGGGGGGACGGGGACAGGGCAGCCCCAGCTCGGCGTATCTGATGGGTTCCACCGGTACATCGTCCCATCCTGCGACTTCCAATATTTTCCGGGCAAACTCGTATCGCGAGCAAATGCCCTGATTGGTGGCATGATATAGGCCATAGAGGCCGGACGAGCAGACCGAGTGGATGATGCGGGCCAGGTCCTCGGTGGCGGTGGGACAGCCCACCTCATCGGTGACCACCCGAAGATACCCTTTCTCGGAAGCGTTGCGCAGAATGCTCTTGACGAAGTTCCTCTTTCCCGCTTTTCCGAAAAGCCACTGGGTGCGGAAGATGTAGTGGCGGGGGAGGAGGGAGGCGACGTACCTTTCTGCCGCCAGCTTGGCCCGGCCGTAGACGCCCTGAGGATTGGGTTCGTCCATTTCCGTGTAAGGGGCGTTTTTCTTGCCGTCGAAGACGTAATCGGAACTGATGAAGGCGCACGCGCAGTCGGCCTCCAAGCAGGCCAGGGCCACGTTCTGGGCCCCGATGTAGTTCACTCGGATGGAGGGATCGGGGTCCACTTCCGCTCGGTCGGCATCCACGTCGGCGGCGGAGTTTATCACCAGGTCGGGACTCAAGGAACAGATGGTATCCAGCAGCCTCCGGTTATCGGTTATGTCCAGGTCCAGGTCGAAGGGGTATACCTCTTCTCCCTCATCCCGGAAGACCTCCACCAAGTCGCTTCCCAACTGCCCTTTCGCCCCCAGGATCACCACTCTCATGAACTGCCTCCTTGACTAGCGCGGTCCCTCCCTTTTGGGTGAACGGAAAAAGTAACCCTCGGGTCAATCCAGCGCAGTTCACCGCGCAAGGTCACGGACTCGGGTGCTGGTTACCCGACGCGGCACCCATTATCATATCGTAAGGCGGTGAGGCCGGAGGGATTTCTTCTGCCTGCGAGTTTCGCGTGGAGCGTGAACCGCAAGAGGAAGTGGTCGGCTGGAACCTCTCGGAGGGCGAGGTGAGAGGGTGATGATGGGAGACATCCAAGGCGTGGTGGTCAAGGAGCTGGTGCGCCACTGTGACGAGAGGGGCTATCTGGTGGAGATCCTGAGAGACGACGACGGACTCCTATCCCGTTTTGGCCAATCCACCTATACCCTCACTTACCCCGGCGTTATAAAGGCCTTCCACTGGCACCGCTTTCAGGACGATCTTTGGTTCATAGCTCAGGGCGAGGCTCGGGTAGTGCTCCACGACCTGAGGGACGATTCCCCCACTCGGGGCGTGACCCAGGTGATTTACGCCGGGGAACACCGGCCGCTCCTTATCCTCATACCGGCCGGGGTGGCCCATGGGTACCAGGTGTTGGGCGATAGGCCCTTAGGGCTTTTCTATCACACCACCCGTTCCTACGACCCAAAGAGGCCGGACGAGGAGAGGATCCCTTACGACGACCCTTCCATAGGTTTCGACTGGGGAAGCCGTTAGGTCGCCATTTCCAGGCCTCCCCGGATAGAGGGTTCCCCCGTCGTCACATTCCGTCTTGCCCTCGACTCCCTTCCCGGACCTACGGCGCGACCTCTGCGGATCCCATAATGGGTTGACCCGAGCCCCTTGTTCCGGGGAGTGTGTCGAAAGCGCCCCTGGCTAGTTCATGCCAGGGGCGCTTTCGATAGGTCATGTTCACGTCTTCAGACCCGCCTCGCCCCCGCCATCAAAAGCAAGCACCCCGCCAGAATGAGGAGGGAGGCCACCAGGGGCGGAATCCACAGAGGGGCACCGGTGGTGGGGAGCTTCCCCCTTACCAACTCGGGAGCCACCTGCGCTGGCGGGCTGGGCGGAGTCACGGGGCCGGGACCAGGCGTGGGTGGCGGCACCACCTCTCCCCCGACCTCCACTAGGGCGTTGAAGAAGTCCAAGTCTTCGATGCGATCCCCCGGCTTCAGGAGCAGGTCGTAGCGGTCGGTGGCCGTGGCCTCCATGTTGTAGGGCATCACTTCGTATATGGAATAGTTGCCCGCCTCCAGAAGCTGGAAGGAATAACTCCCGTCATCGGCGGTCACGGTCTGCATCTCCACCCGCTCATCGGCCAGGGTGTAGCCAGTGAGCACCACGGTGATGCCTCCTACCGGTGGCTCGCCCGGGTCGTGGGCGCCGTCGCCGTCGTTGTCTTGCCACTTATATCCGGACACGGAGGCGTAAGGGGCGTTGGTGAATATCGCTGAGACCGTGGCCCCCGGTTCGACCTCAACCTCCAACGATATGGGGCGGGTGGCGTAATAGCCAGAAGGAACGGCCTCACTGATCAGGTACTGTCCTGGCAGGAGACCCGCGAACGCGAAAGATCCGTCCTCGGCGGTCTCGGCGGTCATGACCAGTGAGGGATCGGTAATGCCTTGCAGGGTGATGGTGACGCCTCCCAAGCCCTGCTCGCCCTCATCCACGACTCCGTCGCCGTCCAGGTCCAATACCTTCAGGCCCTTGACGGTTCCGAAGGGGCAGTTGCCGAAGTCCACTACCGTTCCGATGCCGGATCTAACCTCGACCCTCACCTGGGTTGGGGTGGTGGGGGCCATGCCCGGAGTGGGACGCTCCACCACGGTGTAGACGCCCGTGAGAAGGCCCGTGAAGGAGTAGGAGCCGCCCTCGCCGGTCACCGCAGTGGCCAGCGGTGTTCCCGATGGGGGATTACCGGCGTAAAGATCGATGGTTATACCGGCCAGGGTCACGTCCTCCTCGGGATCCCAGTAGCCGTCCATGTCCGCGTCCAGCCACTTGCGGCCCGATATGGAACCGCTGGGGGCGTTGCCGAAGTAAAGGAACAGCTGCTCCCCGTGAGCCAGGTAGACCTCCACCGAGGTGGGGCCGGTGGGGAAGTAACCGGGAAGGGAATCCTCGTCCACCCTCACGAGGTATGTCCCTGCCTTCAAGCGGTCGAAGGAGAAGAAGCCACCCCCTGCCGTCTCCGCGGAGATGGGACCGGGCTCCACGATCACCGTGACCCCGTCGATGCCCACCTCGTCCTCGTCCATGATGCCGTCCAGGTCAGCGTCGTGGAATTTTATGCCCCTGATGGAGCCATATCTGGCGTTGAGAAAGTCCAGATCCTCCCGCGCTTGTCCTGATTCCAGGACGTGCGCCTCGTGGGTGCCGGAGGCGGGGCTCACCGGTTCCCAGGGAGATTCCAGGACCTCCCTGACCGTGTAGGTACCTGGGATTAGGTCCTCGAAGGCATAGGAACCATCCTCTTTGGTGGTGGTCTGGGCTATCTTGACCCCGTCCCTCCACAGCTCCACTGTAACCCCCGACACCGGTAGGTCTCCCTCGTCCGCGAAGCCGTTGTAGTTCCTGTCCTCCCATTTGCGGCCCCGGAGGGAGCACGGACGGCGGTTCAGGAAGTCGATCCCACTGCGCGCCTCGCCGTAGGCCAGGCTCAGCTCATGGCTTCCTCCCGCCGGGATGACCGGATACCAGTTCGAGCCGGTCGGGAGGATTTCCTCCACCCGGTAGCTGCCAGGCTTGAGGCCGTCAAAGCGGTAGGCGCCGCCGGCGTCGGTTTGGGTCTCCGCTATAAGAGCGGTGCCCCTGAAGAGGCGTATGGTGATCCCCTCCACGGGCCTGTCCGCCGGGTCGATGATCCCGTTGCCGTTGACGTCCTCGTACTTAGTGCCCGTTATGGTGCCACAGCGAGCCAGGGGCACGGAGACTTGCTGCCACCAGCAGGGCAGGGGACAGCGCAGTATCAAGCCGGGAAACCAGGTGCCAGCGGTGGCGTGATATCCCTCCGGGGGCACCACCTTAACCGCGTACTCGGTGTAGCCGGTTGGTCCGTCGCTGCGGGGCAGGTGGGCCCATCCGGCCCACCCTGCCGGATAAGGTGGCAGCACGATGCCGAATATATAGAGCATCCCGTAAACGCCCGAACCGGTGGTCTTGGCGTACGGCCCGTCGTATCCGTCTGCGGGAACCCATACGTTGTTGACCTTGCGATACAACTCGACTCGAACCCCGTCGAGAAGGGGCTCGTTCATGTCGGCCACGCCGTCGAAGTTAAGGTCCTCTCGTACTATCACCTCAACAATTCCGTTGTCGCAGTTAGCGGCGGGTTTTCTTGCGTTCAGGAAGTCGACGACAACTTCCTTGCCCTCGCTAACCACCACCTGCCTTTCGGCGGGTTGAGTCGGTATCCAGTTCTCCCCCGGTATTTCTTTAATCGTATATGGTCCCGGCGCGAGCCCGGTAAAGGAGTAGGACCCGTCTTCTCCGGTTAAAGACGAAGCTTGCAAGGTTCCGTCCTTCCACAGCTCCACTTTTACCCCAGACACCGGGGGCTCCCCGTCTTGGCGAATACCATCCGCGTTCAAGTCCTCCCATTTGCGTCCCGCGATCTTACCAGGGACTGGCGGTATGGGTTGATTTCCGAAGAAGACGGTGACATGGCTGCCGAACTTGATCTTTATCTCGAAGGAGGTGGGGGTGGTGGGCTGATATCCGGCGGGGACCACCTCGGTCACCGTGTATGACCCGTCTGCTAACTGGGAAAAGACGGCGACCCCTTGGGAATCGGTATAGGCTTGACTCTTGTTCACCAGTTTTATGAGGACGTCTGGCATCCCGGGTTCATCGGGCTGACGGATTCCGTCTCCGTTTTGGTCCAGGTACTTTATCACGGTGATCTTTCCCTTTTTTGCGTGCTCCACTCCGTAGAGGGAATTGTAGGAGTAAAGCATCAAGGAGTGTATGCCGCTTCCTACCTCTCCCGGTAGTTGTCCCGTCGTTTCCTCGTTCGTTGTGTCCTGCGACGGGAAGTCGGCGACTTCGGCAGTTGTCACGGAATCGGGTTTTTCTTGCGAGGAAGTCACGGCGGTCCCCGAGGTATCGCCCCCCGAGGGGACGGTCCCGGACACCGTTTCACTTCCGGTTCCAACGGGTTGCCCCTCCCCCGCCGAGGCCGTTATCAAGCCCCCGGATAGGGAGAAGGTCACCAGCAGGGATAGGACATAAACCGCCCACTTTTTGCCGGATTTCAACTCACCCACCTCCAGTTGATAGTCTTCTTTGTCCGCCAGAAGTCTCCGCTAAACGGTTGAACTGCCGCGCGGGTAGCTTTTACGCTTTGAGTAAGCGCAAAAACTTGACATTAAAAAGGTGCTCAAACACTCGCCTTTGTACAGAGAGGAAGAATTTGACAGCTTGGACTCTACCCCTCCGGATTGGTTTTTCTGATTTCCCCCCTTCCATGCGTCTTTGTCTCCCACGATTCGGCTACCAGGTTAATTATACCCAAAATTCAACTTTTTCATACCTGATCCGCCTCATCGGTTATTCGGACGAGGCGCGGTCATCGGGAAGAGGGTCAGCCCTGGCGACGGAAGAACCAATCATTGCCCTAAAAGGTTCTTCACTGACTTGCGTTCAACCTGCGTTGTACGCGAGCCCAGCCATCCACCTCTTTGGAGGGACTTTGATGGGTCCAGGGCTCTTACACCATCGAGATCCCGCGGTATGCCATATATTGCCACGCAAGGAACTAAGGGGACTTCCTGTGGTTTTCTCGATGTCTTGTCCCCAAGCAAAGGTAGCGATTATGTGGAAGGCAGTTGTGCCTTCAGGTTAAAGGACAAAGGACTTGATGCATGATGCCCATCAAGCAAAAACGGACCGCGACTCTTAAAGCTCGGGGTTTTGCCGATGGGGCGAAGGGCCCATGCACCAACGTCTGGGCGTTGACGTCTTATGAGCGATTCATCGGTATGATGGTCATGACCTCTAGTCAACCTCTGCCACCGTCGGCGAAACTCCTCGCTCTCGTCATGGCCGGTCTAGGCCTAGGATAGGGAGAGGGAAAAGACCGGGGGGTTTCCTCCGTCCTGGGCAGGTTTACGCCGGCGTCTCCGAGCCGGTATAGGTTGTGAATGGTTGCACCCATGCCCAAGTAGAACCAGAAAAGGGTGAGCATAGGTATGGCGAAGAGAAGCCAGGCGCCGAACATGTTGGCCACGGCGTATCCCACCATGCCCAAGAGGAACGCCTCGCTGAGGAAGTAGAGGAAGGGATCACCCCGGGAACCTCTGCGGACCCGAAACAGGCAGAACCAGTAGACGATGAAGAGGGATATGAAAGGTATGAAGCCCACCAGCCCGTGGGATACCAGGTAGGTGAGGAAGGCGTTCTCCACCGCTACCCAGGTCTCCCTCATGTTGGCCTCCACTATCCGCTGTCCCTCCATCCCCATGCCCAGGCCAAGGAAGGGGTGCTCCAGGAAAAAGTCGAAGGCCATCCTATACTGGTACATACGTGCCTCCGCTGCTTCCCTGGCGCTCAGGCTGGTGAAGCGTTTGCGGACGAACTCCGGGGGGTTGAGCATCACCAGCACCATGGCCGTGACCAGGGCCACCGTGGCCGCCGTCAGCCAGATTCTCCGATCGGCGAAGCCGAAGGCGGCATATATCAGGCTGATGCATCCGGCCGCCACCCAGGCCGCTCTGGAACCGGTGAGAAAGAGGGCGCTCACGTTTATGCCCAGGCCCACCAGCAACAGGAACCAGACATACCACCTTTTTCTACGCCAGGCGTAGCTCAGGAGGCTCACGAAGAAGGGAAGAGCGAACACCAGGTAACCCCCGAGGACGTTGGGGTGGAGGAAGGTGGAGTTGATGCGGTAGGCCTGGGCTTCGCTTTCCCCGGCCACGTAGTTCACGTCCTTGGGATAGCCCAGCCGGGACAGGACCTTCTCCGCGATGTACTCGGTTTTTGTCTGGCCGATGGCTTTCTGTACCAACCCGAAGGCCGCCACCAGGGAAAAACAGATCATCATGAGCACCACCAAGCGCATGATCTGCCTGCGGGTGGTGATCAGGTTGAGCACCAGGAAGAAGACGTAGGCGAAGACCACCGTCCTCACGAAGCGAAAGCCCATCACCAGGGCGCTTCCCCCGTGAATGATGCCCACGAAGCCGGCGATGATGTTGGTGATGATATAGAGCAGGATGGCGAAGGCCAAGGGGCTAGACCTTCTCCACTGGGATTTCCCGGTGAGGGCCCGCAGCACCCAGGCCACGAAGGTCAGGGCCAACACGATCTCGTGGATGTTGAAATGTATGCCGCGGGTCTCTCCGGCGATGGCTACCTGGATCCCCAAGTTCCACGTGGGCCCAGCTTGAGGAAGGGTCAGGTTGAAAAACAGGGCGATGGCCACGCCCAGCCAAGGCGACCGGTAGATGAGGGCGAAAAGGGCAATGCCCCCCAAGAGGATGAACACCACCTTGACCGGGAGCTGAGAGGAGACCAGGCCGGATATGATGCCCGCTACAGCGGCCAGGGAGAGCAAGGTGAGGGAAAAAGGCGACCCTGCCTTCCTTGTTAGGGATTCCGGTGTCTTGACCTCCACCCTCACCGTCATCGGCGTCTCACCCCATTGACTCGAAACCCGGCGAATCTCTTTTTCTCGAGTTCCGTCAGGACAGCGTTTCAGGGACCTGTTCTACCTGGTCCAATCTTGGCCTGAACGGGATGCCTCAGGCAGGTCGCGTCGCGCCGGCCTCCTTTGAGGATTCTCTCATATAGCTCGATCATCCTCACGGCGGTCTTTTCCCAGGAGTAGCGCGAAGCCCTCTCCCTGCCCTTTCGCGAGAGCTCCGTTGCCGCGTCACCCTTCAGGGCTTCCGCCAGCCCCCGGCCTATGTCGGAGGGGTCGCGGGGGTTCACCAGCACTCCTGCGTCTATCACCAGTTCCGGGTAGGAGGAGGCGCAGGAGGCCACCACGGGGGTCCCGCAGGCCATGGCTTCCAGCAAGGGAAGGCCGAAACCCTCATAGACCGACACGTTGACGAAGGCCGCGGCTCCCGAGTAGACGGCGGGAAGGTGGTCTTCCTCTATGTATCCGGCGAACACCACCCACTCTTCCGTACCCGTCTCCCGCACCGCCTCCTCTACCGGCTCCCTCAGTCCCTCCATGGGCCCGGCCAGCACCAGCCGAAGGCCGCTGCGGCGATGCGCTGGCTCGGCCTTTAGTAACTCCTTGAATCCCAGGAGAAGGTTGAGGACGTTCTTTCTTGGGTCGTAGCCGCCAAGGTAGAGGAGATAGGGTCTGGTGATGCCGTATTGTGGGAGCACCTCGGCGATCTCCTTCTCCTCTCTCGGGTAGAACTCCTCTGAGACTCCCTCCGGTACCACCTCGATCCTCTCTTCCGGAACCTTCCAGAGCCGGGCCACGTCCCGGGCGGTGTTCTCGGAAACCGCCACCACCGCTTCCGCCCGTTGAGCGGCTGCCCGATGGAACTCCATCCACGCCCAGGAGTTGGGTCCCAGGTATGGGCCCCTCAAGATGAGGAGGATGAGGTCGTGCACGGTGAGCAGGAAGGGTCGAGGAAGGAAGGGGCTGAGGTTGTGATCGATCCCGTGAAAGAGGTCCAGCCCCTCCTTGGCCACCTTACGGGCGAATAAAAGGTGCTCTGCCAGCATCCCCGGCCAAAAGAAACGGCTCAACGCCGGTGTTTCCCGGATTGGCACGTCCAGGAGGCCGCACGGCCTCTTAGCCAAGGGCCCAAGAGCTCCCGCGTTTTTCCCCTGTCTCGGGTCCCGACACGTGAAGAGCACCAGTTGGAGGTCGGGATCACCCGCTTGTCTGAGTGCTCGCAAAAGGTTCGCGGTATACCTGCCGATGCCCCTGAAACGGTTGATGTTGAAAAGGGCCCGGCCGTCTATGCCCACCCTCATCGTCCACTCCCCCTTTTCGTCCCCATCTCCCGCTTTATGGCCAACGCCGCCAGCCACCTGCCCTTTTTGCCCATGAGGTGGGGGACTCTTCTGAGGGCCTTTTCCCACAGCAGAAGCGGGGTCAAGTCCCCCCGGTACAGCGCCGGCAGGGGTAGGTGGGGAAGCCAGCTCTCCACCGTGATCGGTTTGAGCCCACATGCCCGGATCAGCTCGCGGGCCTCCTTTATGTGGAAGATACTGGAAGGGGCGGGGAGGGGTCTCGTCTCCCAGCCCGGGAAGTCGCCGTTCTCCAGCAGAAGGAGCACCTTCCCGCCGGGCCGGGTCACCCGCACCCATTCCCGCAGGGCCGTTTCCGGGTCTTCCAACCGGTCCAGGGCGAACTGGGAGACCACGACATGGAAAAATTCGTCCGGAAAGGGAAGGCGGGCAGGGTCTGACACCGTCCTTGAAACCCTCTGAACCATCCCGTGATCGGGGTCGGGTTCCGGTTGAGACGACGAAGAGGCCTCCGGGACCCCTTCTTTTACCGGCTGGTGCCCAGGTGGGGAACCCGTGAAAGGCTCCACCCAAGTGGTCTCGATGCCCTCCAGTTCGGAAAGTGTCCCGTACAGGTCTCCCTCGCGGTCACCCACCAGCAAGATCTTGCATCCGCGAGGCGGCTCCAGGGCTCTCAAGATGCGCCCCGTACGGATGTCCAACTCCCTACCCCTGACGGCAGGTCGGGCCACGGCCATGAGGCTGGTGCAGAAGACGTATCCGAAGGGTCGGGCGAAGAGCACCTGGGTGGCCAACCTTTTCCATAGATTAGGCCTGAAGCCGGGCAGGAAGCTGCGGGGTATGACGGTGGCCTCGAAACCCTCCTTCTGCAGGCCCCGCCAGAGTGAAAGGGGACTCTGCTCGTTAACGTGCATGATGTCGTCGTATTGGCCGCGCAGGTTTTCGGGCAGCTCCTTTCTGACCATGACCTTAAGAGCCAGTCGGGCCAGGGGATACCCAACTCGGTAGAACCAAGTGTTAGGTCCCGTGTGGACGATCAGTTTTCCCCAGGGGCGGAGCACCCGCTTTATCTCCCGAAGGCATTGCTGCACTTCGTAGGGGTGCAGGTGTTCGTAGACGTCCACCAGGAACACCACGTCGAAGCAGCGGTCTGGGAAGTCCAGACCCTTGGCGTCGGCCAGCTTGAACTCCACCCTTTTCCTCTCCTCGGGCTTGAGCATGCGGGCCCTTTCCCAGGAAAGGTCCAGGGCGGCAGGGGAATAATCGATGCCCACCGCCCGTTCCGCTCCTCTTCTGGCCGCCTCGCAGGTGAGCTCGCCCCTCCCGCAGCCGATGTCCAGTACCCACCTGCCCCGCAGATCTCCCGCCAGGAGCAGGGCCTCCTCCATCCTCTCTGGAAGGCGGGTATCCCCCCGGGCGAAGAGTTCGTAGCCGTCGCAGTCGGTCATGAAATATTCGCGCGTGTATAGGTCTGGCGAAACGGGTGGGGGCAGCTCACCGCGATGATCGGACATGTCTACCTCCTACTCCCTTGGCTTCGACTAACCCCAATAAAGCCCTTTGCCTACTCAGTTGACTGACGCGCATCAGGAACGGGGGCGCTTGCTGGTTTTTCGGTCTCGCCTTTCCCGGACGGAAGGCTCAGGCGCGCCGCTTCTACGAACGCCCCGCATCCGGTGGGACCCTCTTTCTAAAGACCCTCTTTCTAAAGGTATTTCTCGAACCATTCGAACATCAATTGCCACACCTCAGCCCTGCCCGCGGGGTCGTTGACGCAGTGTCCCTCGTTCGGATAGAGCTTCAATCTCACCCTCTTACCCCTTTCCCGCAGGAGTTCATACATCCTTCTGGCTTGTTCCACCGGGATTAGAGGATCTTTCTCCCCGTGGACGAGAAGCACCGCCGCCTGGATACCGTCCACGTAGTTCACGGCGGAGCGGACCTGATACTCCTCGGGAACCTGTTCCGGTGTCCCTCCCACCATGGGTACGAACTCGTCCAGCAGGGGCTTGGCGGAAGGATCCCGAGAGTTCTTCACGTGGCGGTAAAGGTCCGCAGCATCGGTGAAAGCGGCCTCGGCCACTACCGCCTTTATGGTTGGGTCCCTCCCTGCGGCTATGAGGGATACGGCCGCCCCGTGGCTCTGTCCGTACATGCCCACCCGGTCGCCCTCCACGAGGCCCGTCTCCTTGAGGTGGCGTATGGCGGCCAACACGTCGTCCACCTCTCCTTTGGCCCCTTCATGCCGGCCTTGGGAGCCGCCGCTTCCCCGGAAGTCCGGGTTGAAGACCAGGTATCCGCGGTCTCGGATCATGAGGGCAACGTCGCTGAAGTCCCCCGCGGTGCCGAAGCCGGCGTGGTTGACGATTATGAGGGGCCAGGGAGGTTGGCCTGAAGGCCTGAATAGCAGCCCGGACACGGGGGTCCCATCTAGACTCGTGTAGTCGACCCGCTCGGCCACTTTCTCCAGGCCCTGCAAGGCTTGATACACCTGATCTATCAGATGGTTGGCGGCGCCGTAGTCCTTGCGATTGTATGCTTCCAGGGCCTGCAACCATAGGGCCCTAGCCCTTCTCACGTCGTAACCCTCGTTTGCCTTTTGGGATATCTCTTGGGCAGCGGAAAGCCCCCTGGTGGTAACGGCGGCCTGTTCAAACACCTTCTTGAGAGCGCAGGAGCATCCTCCCGCAAGCAGCAAGGTGATGAACACCGCCACCAACAGGACCGTTTTCGCCGCTCTGCGGTGACCCAAGAACTTCAACGTGAGACAACCCCCCTCGTTCTCTTATGGGAGCTGCCCCTAATGAGGCCAACCCATCCTCCTAATCCAAGGAACCATAAAATCCATAAAAATTCATCGGCATCGAGCAGGAGGCGATCTCCGGTTTCCCTGAGATATGCCCATCCTCCAACCATGCCTCTCATCATCCTTGAGTCAGCCTTCAAGAGGTCAGAAGCCGGTTCAACGTCTTTAGTTCCTCTTTTTTCCATATTCCCACCACTAAGGAGGAAAGAAAATAGGCCGCTGTCGTCGCCATCCCCGCGGGAAGGGACCAGCGAAGGCTTTGGAGGAGGTCCTCGCCAGGGTTCCACAAGAGGAGGAGGGCGGAAGCTGCTGCGTAAGTGGGCAAAGCGGCCAGCAGAGGTCGTGGGAAGATCTCCTTCCAGTAAGGTCGAAAGCCGGCTTCCCTGGACAGGGCTTTGGAGGCCATGAAGAATATGGCCGCCTCGCTCAGGGGGACTGTCGCCGCCGCCCCCATGTAGCCTAACAGGGGCACCAACAGCAGGTTGAGCGCCCCCTTGAGCGCCAGCCCCCACAAAATCACCCCGGTGAGGGACTTTTGGCGATTGAGGGCCACGAAGAACGGAAAAGACACCGCGGTCATGAAGGTGAAGTTCATGGCGGCCATGGTCAACCAGGCGGCAGGCCATGCCTCCACGAACTCGCTTCCCTGCAGGAAAAGCACCGGCCTCGCCAAGATGGGTACCGTGACCGTGAGGGGCAACACGGCCCCCAAGCAGTAGAAGGTCAATTTTCGCCACAGCTCCGCCGCCTTATCGGGGTCTCTTCCCGTGACCCGAGAGACGGCGGGGAGAAGAGCCATGTTCACGGCAATGGTGAGAAAGACGAAGGCCTTGGCGAAGAGCCCGGCGGCGGAGTATAGGCCCACCTCCCGGTCCCCCCTCAGCCAGGAGAGAATGGGCAGGTCGAGGCCGGCGTAAACCGTGATCCCTGCCCCCACCACCGCCAATGGCCACGCGCTCCGGAGAAGGTATCTCCACAAATCGGGTTTCACCAGCCGCGCCGGAAGCGGATCTTCGTGGGTGATCGAGGGAAAGCCCTTGGCCACCTCTTGGTCCTGCCGGCGCCGTACCCAGATATAGGCCAGTCCGAAGTGGATCACGGAGTACAGATACGCCGCCAAATAGGCGAGCACCAGCGGATATACCCGATTGCCCACCAGAGCCAGCGCTGCCAAGGAAAGGGAAACCCGGGCTGTTCCCATGATGAGGTACACGAGGGCCACGAAAGGCAACCTTTCCAGCGATATGAAGGCCTCGGCCAAGGTGTTGGAAAGGGGTTGCTCCACCAAAAGGCAAAAAGAGAGAGCGAAAAGCACGACAAGCTTCTCCGAGGCCAAGGGGCTGGAGCGTTGGGCGGCCCAAGAGACCAGGTTTATGAGGTTCAAGGCAATAAAGCCCGCGGACCCCAAAAGCAGGCGGAGGCCTACCGTGGCGGGGATATACCTACTTAGGAGGCGGTGGTTCCGGGAGATGTCCCTGATGGTTATGTTCCCCATGCCGAAATCGGGAATCACCTGGATTATGGCGTAAAGGGCGAAGGCGTAGTTGTAAATTCCGGCTCTTTCTGGCCCCAGAACCCTATTGACGTAGATGGCGAGAATGAAGGTCAAGCCGGAAGTGATGACGCGAGCGGAGGCCAGGTAGACGGCATCCCGGGACAACTTCCCCAGACTCCCCCCCCGCCCTTCGGGTGGGGTTATTATCGGGGTCTCGGGAAAGGGCTCTTCCTCCGTCGGCGGGTTGTTCTTCGTTTCCAACTCCGGGATTAGCCTTTTTGTCTCCTTCTCAAGCGCGCGATTATGCCGCTCGAGACGGATTCCGCCGCCGGTTGGGTGGTAGAGGAGGAGGCTCTCGGATTTTCCTCGAGAGCCTTGGTGACTTCGGGAGCAGCTGTGTCCAACTTACCTTCTGCAGCGCCCGCTTCGCTGCCCGTCTTTCCCCTTTCCTCAACCGCGCGGGAGATTGGTTCTCCTCCGCTGGGAATCGATGTAACTTCCTTTTCTGTGGGAGAGGATGCCCCGTAGGTCCTCGTCCTAAGATCGGCTCCCGCCTCCAGTAGGAGTTTCCTGAGGTGAGCCTGGGCCTCTTCTTCGGTTATGTGGGCGAATTCCCCTTCCCTGCGCATCATCCGTATTATGGTGGCGGTTATCCTGGAGACGTTCTCCTCTCCTATGCCGTACTTCTCCAAGAAGACCTGGTAGTAGGCGCTGATGGCCTCCTCCGCGGTGGCCCTCACCTCCTCACGGGGGGATCGCAGCGCCCTGATCCAGCTCCTGGGAATGGAGTCCCCAGACCTCCCCAATCTGCGGAAGGTTTCCACCGCCGTCTGCCGGATGCGGATCAGCTCTTCTTGGTCGGCTTTAGGTCGTTGATCTGAAAGGTCCTCAGGGCCAGGACTCCTTGAGGTGAAGCCCTCGGAAGGGGGTCTATCCGACACCCCGGCCATGGTCTTTGCAGAAAGGGCTTCATCCCATGCCATTTGACCGGGAACGGATGGGGCTTCCGACGCCGCCGCCTTCTGGCCCTCCGGTGTCCCGGTCCCTTCATCCCTCTCTTTGCTCGTGATCTGCGGTTTGGAGGCGACCTCGGCGGGCGCTGGCTCTCCCTTCACCTTCGCTGCGGCTTCCCGGACCCTCTCCGGGGCCGGGCTTTCCTCGAGGGGCATGCGGAACCTCTTCCACCCTTTGATCTTCACGTTGGCGAGGATCACGCCGGAAGGAATGATCTCGAGCCTCTGCAGGGGGGCCAAGGCCTCCATAGCCACTTTCCTGGTGCAGTGCTCCGAGTCGATGAGGAGGAAGGAACTTCCAGTCCAGGAAGCGATCACGGTCGCGTCCGAGGCGAGGAGCAGCGGGGGGGCGTAAAAGATCACCAGATCGAACTCCCCTTCCATCTCCTTGACCCACTCCTCCCATCCCGGAAGAGATAGGAGGTCGGTGGACCGGGGTGTGGGTTTCCCCGAGGGGATGAAGTGGCAGCCTAAATCATCCAAGAAGAAGGCGGCTCGCGTCGGGTTCTCCCCCCGCTCCAAGGCCTCGCTGATCCCCTCTCTGTCCAGGGCCTTGAGCTCGCGGGTGAGGAAGCCCTCCATCATGTCGGCGTCCACCAAAAGGACCCTGCGCCCCGTTTTTGCCACGCCCCAGGCCAATGTGGCGGCATGGCGCGGCCCCTCTTCGTAGGGAATGACGGGTATCAGGGCCAAGGACTTTCGACCTCCTTCCCTGAGGGAGAGGAGGAGGTTGGACCGGAGATCGGAAAGGGCGGTCCAAGCTGGTGTCCCGGGTTGGAGGGAGGCGGGCGTCTTTGACGCCTCCTTGATCCGAGGGATGTTCCCCAGCACAGGGAGTCCCAATATCTCCTCGGTCTCGGCCACCGATCGGAAATGGGGGTCGAAGTATTCCCAGCCTATGGCGAGACCCAGGCCCAATACCAGGCCTATGAAAACCCCCAAGCCGAGGTAAACCAGAGGTTTGGGCTGTACCGGCTTGGTGGGAGGCACCGCTCGGTTGGTGAAGACCAAGGTGCCGCCCATGAGGAGTTCTTTGAAATCCGCGTCGTAGTAGGGATTTTGCACCTCGCCTGCGGGCAGCAGGGTCTTGAGTTCCAGGATCTCCCCCCAGGCGTTGGCGATCTCTGCCACCCGGGTGGGACTGGAATCCGAGAAGATCATCTTGAAGGATGTGGAATTGGCTATTGGTACGGCGCTGGCTTTCCTCGCCAGTTCTTCGGGGGGGATTTCCAGGCCCAGCTCCCGCAGGCGCCGGCTCACCGTCTCCGCCACGCTCACGCTCTCGCAGGCATTGGCGATGCTGGACATGGCGGCGGCGTAGGCCAAGCCCACGGTGGGATCGGGCAGCTTGGTGGTGGGGTTCTTGGGGGGGGTGGCGGCCATGACTATCTCGGTCCGGTAGACGGGACCCTGTACCCTGGCCACCACTGCGGCAACCAGGGCCGCCACCAGCACGATCAAAACGACCACCCACAGCCTTTTGACTACGGCAGTCCCCACGTCCTCGAGTTTCATGTTCGTTATGCCCCCTCTGCTTGCCTGTTCTCGATTCCTGCCCCCATGAAGAGGATCCTTCTATCTTTTTCCCGCCCTTTTTGAGGCAATAAAAATCTCGCCTCTTTCGAAGAGGCACATTGTACCACTATATTACCGTATATACCCGAGGGTAGAAACGATGGCGAGGTCGGGGCGACCGCAATGAGGGAAGCTCGCGATCCGTCAAGCGTTCTGGGGTTTTAGGTCCGAAGGTAGAGGGTGGAGCGGTGACCGCACCCCGCGTGACGATGTCCGGCAAAAGGACTCACGGGCTGCCCGAAAAAGAGAGGTGGGGGTTGGACGACAAGAAAAGGGGCTACGAGGAGGGTTATTACCGCTACCGAGAATCCACCCTTGACTTCCGGGTGGAGGCTAGACTCATCGGCAAACTCCTCAGGACCTTTCCCGGTTGTCAAGTGCTGGAAGTGGGCTGCGGCGGCGGGGCCCTCATGCGAACCCTGGCCGGTCGGGGTTGTCAGGTGACCGGGGTGGACATCAGCAAGGAGGCGGTGCGGCTCGCCTCCAGGGAAGCAGAGGGGTGCGAGGCGCTCCAGGCAGACGCATGTGCGCTTCCCTTTGACGGTGTCTCTTTCGACAGGGTGGTGGCCCATCACCTGATCGAGCACCTGGCGGACCCAGAGAAGGCCCTGCGGGAATGGGCGAGGGTTTTGAGGGATGAAGGGATTCTGGTCATCTGCACCCCCAATAGACGTTACCCCAGCCCCCGCATATTCGACGACCCCTCCCACGTGTGCGTTTATGAGAGGGAGGAGCTTTGCCGTCTGGTGGAGGCCTCGGGTTTCGAGGTCATTGAGAGCTTCACCGTGTTCCCCCACCTGCTAAAGGACAGGATCAGCGTGAAGGTGGGAGTGCCCCTCCACTTCCTCTTCCGGCACCTTCCTCCCTTTGCCGAGAGGGGCAGGAGCATCCTGCTCGCCGCGCGAAAGCCGCCGGGTGATGCTAAGCGAAGGAGCAGCTCGAACGAGGTCTCCGATGGTGAAAGGGGGGATGGACCCTCGGGTCCCAGAGTCCTGGTGGTGAACCACGCGGTGGAGCTGGGAGGGGCGGAGAAGGTTTTGCTCCGCCTCACGGACCATCTCCTTGCCAGGGGATTCGAGCTCGGCCTTGCCTGTCCGTCCGAGGGTCCCCTTCCCGAAGAGATGCGGAAAAGAGGGGTGCGCGTCCATCTCGGACTCCCCCATCCGCGCTTGTTACGCATCAGGAGGAAGTCCCTGGGAGGCGGGGCCTCCGCGTTGCTCTATCCGCTGTACTTTGCCTTATCCGTGGCCCGCCTGGTCTCCCTCATCCGGCGAGAAGGTTACCAGTTGGTCCTCACCAACAGCGTCAAGGCGGATATCTACGGGAGCCTGGCGGGGAAAATCATCGGAAGGCCGGTTCTCTGGAGATTTCACGACATCCCCGACCGGCAGGCCTTCTCCCGTTTGAACCTCTTTCTCATTAGGACCTTCGCCTCCCTTTTCGCAGACCGGGTGCTGGTGGTTTCGGAGGCGGCGCGAAGGGCCTTTTTGAGCTTGGGGATCCCGGTGGGGAAGGTGAGGACCGTTTACAACGGATTGGACCCGCGACGGGAGGTTGCCATGACGGATCCGTCGTCGGTGCGCAAGGCCCTGGGGATCCCACAAGGCTCTCCCTTGGCGGTCTGGGTGGGAAGGGTGGTGGACTGGAAGGGCCCGGACAGGTTCGTGGCGGCCGCGGCAGAGGTCGCCGAGAGGATGAAGGAGGCCCGTTTCCTGGTGGTGGGCGACGCCCTTTTCGGGGACAGGGATTACATTGAGGGGTTACGGGAGGAAGTGGCTCGCAGGGGCTTGGATGACAAGTTGAAGTTCACCGGTTTTCGCGATGACGCTTTGAGCATCTTGGCGGCCTCTGACGTCCTGGTTCACTCATCCATGCTTCCCGACCCGCTTCCCACCGTGATCTTGGAAGCCATGGCCTTGGGCAAGCCGGTGGTGGCCTTCCGGGGAGGTGGGGTGGAGGAGATGGTGGTGTCCGGGAGAACTGGCCTTCTTGTGGATGCAGGGGACACGGAGGGGCTGGCCAGAGCCATGGAGAGGCTTTTGTCCTCCCCCGAGGAGGCGGCGGAGATGGGCAGGAGGGGAGCCGAGAGGTTCCAGGAACTGTTCACGGTGGATTCCACCTATCGGGTCATAGGGGACGAGCTGCGACTATTGGCCAGGATGGGGCGAGGGGGCGGACGACCGGCGCTGGGCGGGAGAAATCCTGGCTCTTCCCGTGGCTCTTCCAACGAGGCCGGAGGAAGCGGAGCTTCCGGAGGCACTCCGGGGAGGGATGCGGGATGAGGGTGGGGGTGGAGGGGAGGACCTTTCAAGGCCCCCTTTACGGCGTGGCCAGGTTCCTCAAGAACGTCCTCGCGCACATGGCGCGGATGGGCGAGGACGACCTTTTCCTGGTCTACCTGTCCCGGGAGGCGGAGGATCCGGGTATAAAAGCCCCCAACGTGATGTTCAAGGTGCTCAGGGGAGCGCCCGGCATCACCTGGAGGCATCTCAGGATGCCCCTGGAGATGAGGAGGGACGATGTGGACGTGCACTTCTCGCCCACCTACTTCGTGCCCCTCTGGAGGGTGTGCCCGGAGGTGGTGGTGGTGCACGACATCAGCTTCAAGGCCCACCCGGAGTGGTTCAAGCGGGACCGCCGCTTCCTCTTCGACGACATCTTCTGGAGGGCGGTGAAGAGGGCGGATCGGGTGATCACCCCCAGCGAGTTCTCCCGGGGGGAGATCGTCCTCCACTTGGGGATAGACCCTGGGAAGATAAAAGTGGTGCCCAATGCCCCCGAGGAGGTCTTCCGGCCGGTGGAGGACCCATTGGTCCTGGAGGACTTGAGGAAGAGGTACGGACTACGGGAGCGGTTCCTGCTTACCGTGGGGGCCATCCACACCCGGCGCAACCTGGAGCGTCTGGTGAGGGCGGTGCACAGGGCGTCTTCCCGAGTGGGGGAGCGGCTACAGTTGGTGGTGGTGGGGATGCCGGCTCCCTTCTCCCCTCCCGTGAACTTCATGGGCGAGGCGGAGAGGTTGGGTATGGCCGGTGACGTCACGCATCTGGAGTACGTTCCGGAGGAGGACTTGGTCCTCCTCTACAACGCCTGCAGCCTTTTCGTGTATCCCTCCCTTTACGAGGGATTCGGGCTGCCGGTGGTGGAGGCCATGGCCTGCGGCACCCCCGTGGCCTGCGCCCGCTCCAGCGCCCTCCCCGAGGTGGGAGGGGACGCGGTCCTTTATTTCGA
Organism: Actinomycetota bacterium; assembly: GCA_015711955.1. GTDB lineage: Bacteria > Actinomycetota > Geothermincolia > Geothermincolales > RBG-13-55-18 > JACVJK01. Next base: position 36,779 of record JACVJK010000009.1, read on the forward strand.
TCCCTTGGATGTCGAGGATATGACCGAGGCGATCGTCGCCGGCCTGGGAAAGTCGGGGCGAGAGCTGGCAGGGAGGGCCGCGGAAAGGGCCCTTTCCTACTCGTGGAGGAGGACGGCGGAGGAGATCTACTTCGTGCTCAGGGAGGTTACGGGGAAATGAAGGGCATGAAGGGGACCTCGATCCCACCGAGGGGTCATTCGGGGTGGCCCTTCATGAGGAGCAAACCGCTTTCGCCAGGCGCTGCGGGAAAGAGAGGTGGTCGCTTTGCTGGACTGGTCCGATCCCGATAGATTCAAGCCCACGGTGAGCGCCGTCATACCCAACTGGCACCGCAAGGACGATCTCCGGGAGGCGCTTCTGGCCATCAAGGCCCAGACCTATCCGGTATCGGAGATCATAGTGGTGGACAACAACTCCACCGACGGGACCCGGGAGATGGTGGAGAGGGAGTTCCCCGAGGTGATGTTCATCCAGTCTCCCCACAACATCGTCATCCAGGCCCTCAACATCGGGGCCAAGACCGCCCATGGAGACATCATCCTCCACCAGGACAACGACGGGGTGCTGGAGCCGGACGCGGTGGAGAAGATGGTCAGGGTTTTCGCCTCCGACCCGCGCATCGCCGTGGTCCACTGCAAGAACGTGTACTACGACACCGGTGAGGTGTTCGACCCCCTGCGCTGGTTCACCCCGGAGGAGCACGCTTCCGACGGCGTGTTCGACGTACCAACCTTCCACGGCAATGGGGCGATGATCCGCCGGGATGTTTTGGAGGAAATCGGGTATATCGAGCCGGAGATCCTCCTCTACCAGTTCGAGCGCAACATATCTGCCAAGGCCATCGACCGGGGGTATCGCATCGTCTACCATCCCGCCGCGGTGATCAGACACAAGATCTCCCGGGAGGTGCGAAATCCCGGCCACCGCCTATACATCACCATGACGGGCGGTTGGTGGTACCTGGCCCGGTTCTACCCGTTGGGCAAGGCCCTGCAAAAGTCATTGGCATACCTTTTGTTCTTCATCCTCTACACCGTCAAGTACCGCACCTTCCGGGATTTCCTCCGAGGCATCGAGGACACCCTCCTGGGCCTGCCCCAAGTGCTCAGAGGTAGACGGGTGCTGTCCCCGGAGACCGTGCGTTTCCTGGAGAGCAATCCCTACGAGACGGCGATGATAATCTACGGGTCGTGGGATACCTTGAGAAAGTGGTTCAGCTCCTTTTGGACGAGAAGGAAAGCTAAGAGGGGGTGAGCGACGGTGCAGGGATCCGCTGCTTCGCACTTCCTCGAGGACTTCCGGCTGGCCCTGAAGCGCAAGGGTTTCGGTAACCTCATGAGGGACATCTTCCTGCATCCCGGAAACCAGGCCATAGCACTGTACCGCATCTACCGGATGCTCTACTTGAAAGGCCACGTAAATCTGGCTTTCCTCGGATACCGCCTGAACTACTTCCTCTGCGGCGTGGAGATCCACCCCGACGCCGAGATCGGCCCCGACTTCCACCTGGATCACCCCATCGGAGTGCTCATCGGCAGGAGGACCCGCATCGGGAGGGGGGTGCGCATCTACTCCCACGTGGCGGTGGGAGCGGTGGGCCTTCCCGAGGAGAACCCCTTCATGGACGTGCGGGATTACGTCCAGATCTACCACGGTGCCATGGTGGGCGGTAGCTGCACCATAGGCGAGTACGCCCAGATAGGGTTGAACGCGGTGGTCTGGAACCAGGACATACCGCCCTACGCGGTGGTGGTGGGCAATCCGGGAAGGGTGATAAAGATCGCCGGCAAGAGGGTGAACCCCGACGATTACCGGGATTACAAGTACGATCCCTCGGATTACAAAGGGCCCATTCCCGGCCACGATCCCAACAGGGTGGAGAGGAGCATGGACTGGACCGACCCGGGAAGCTACGGGGGCCGGACCTGATCCGAGCTTTTCTTTCTGCGGGCCCGCCTACGCCGGCGACCTTGAGGGCCGGGACTTATCGCGTGGCAGGCGCCGCGGATAGGTGGGCGTGAACCCCGAGGCACCGCTCCTTTTGGGTTCACCAGAGCGGCGGGGTACCAACGCCCTCGGGAATGGGAAGAAAACGCCTGGTCTTTCTGCCAGGGGCAAAAACCTATGACTGATATGGCAAGAAGTAGGACCCGCTTCAAGCGGGTCCTCTTGCCTTCCCCCCGAACCCCCGGAACTGGTTAGCGGTTATCAGTAGGCACCGTTGGAGGTGAATACTGCGAGCACCGTGCGGAGTATGATCTTTATGTCCAGCCAAAGGGACCACTTCTCGATGTAGTAGAGGTCGAGCTTTATCATCTCGTCGAAGGGAAGGTTGCTCCGCCCGCTCACCTGCCACAGCCCGGTGATGCCCGGTTTCACGTTGAGCCTCTGCCGGTGCCATTCCTTGTACTGTTCCACCTCCTCCTGGATGTGGGGTCGAGGGCCCACCAGGCTCATCTGCCCCGCCAGGACGTTGAAGAGCTGGGGAAGCTCGTCGATGGAGAACTTACGGATCCACCGCCCCACCCGGGTCACCCGGGGGTCCTCCTTGGCCTTCCAGCAGAGCCAACCGTGCTCTCCCCGGTGCTTTTTAACCAGTTCTTCCTGCATGGCGTGGGCGCCGTTGACCATGGAGCGGAATTTCAAGCAGTTGAAGGGTTTTCCGTCCTTGCCCACCCGGCGGTGCTTGAAGAACACGGGTCCGGGGGAGTCCAGCTTGATGGCCACGGCGGTGACGAGGAGCAAAGGCCAACTCACCAGCAGGAGCAGGGTTGCCAGCACGTAATCTTCCGCGGCCTTCAATATCCGTTTGTATCCGCTGAGTTTCTTCTCCCTCAGCTGTATCAGAGGTATCCCTCCGATCTCGCTCACCAACATCTCGTTGGTGATGACCTCGAAGAGCCTCGGGATGATGGAGCACTCCACTCCTAACCGGTTGCAGTGGCTGGCCAGATCCAAAAGTTGTTGGGAGTCACAGTTACTGAAGGCGATGATCACCTTCTCCACGTGGAAGTCCCGTATGACAGAGGGCAGGCTGTCCAGCTTGCCCAGGACCCTCAGGTGCCGCAGCTCCTCTTCCTGAAAATCGGTGTAGAGGGGGTCGTCGTCCAAAAAGCCCACCGGTTTCAGCCCGAAGCAGCGGTGCCTGACCAGCTTCCTCGCCACCTCCTTGCCCACCTTGCCGGCGCCGATGATGAGGGTATTCCTCTGTACCACGTCCCCCAGGCCGGTGAGGCGGGCCATGATCTGTAAGAACAACCTCTCGGTGAAGATCAATAGGATGAGAGAGGACCAGAAGAAGGCCAGGAAGCCGCGGTCCAGGACGGAGATGTCCAAGAGGAAGGAGGCCACCAACAGGCAGACCACGTAGGCGTTCACCGCCCCCAATATCCTGGGCACCCGGTCCAGGATCTTCACGAAGTTCCTCACGTCGTACATTCCCACCGACTTGAGCGATATGAGCAGCACGGGGGACATCACCATGAGGCTCGCCAATAGGACCCCTAAGGGGGGGATGTTCTCAGGCGGGAAAAGGGAGGTCACCCAAGGATGGGAGTATCTCATCCAGTAGGCCAGCGCCGTGGCCCCCGCCACCGCCGCCAGGTCGAACGCCACCCTGGCTCCCATCCGGAGAGCCGTCTCCCACTTCCTGCGGGCCGCGTTGGCGGCGGTTGTGGTGTGTGTCTGTGCCAGGAGGGACTTTAGATCCTCGTCGGTTATGACGGGGGTTTCCACGAGCGCCCCGCCGTTGCGGCCGTTCTTTCCGTTGCCGCTGCTTGAGCCCTCAGATCGGTCCAAGATCTGCAGTCTTCTAAAGTCGCGCGCTCGCTTCGTGAGCTCCTTCTCCATGATCCCCCTCCGTTCCCTTGTCGGCTAGCCTCACGAGGCATCCCCTTGTGGTCGTTTTCCCACGATCCATGAAATCCGCGTAGGCCCTTTCCACGAAACGTCTGATCCTTTCCTGGAAAACGGGCAGGTCGAAAGTCAGGGCGTGACGGCGGATGATCTCGGGGTCGAAATCCTCGGGGTGGAATCCCCTCACCGCCTCCTCCACTGCCTCCGGATCCTGGCGGTCGAAGAACATGCCCGTCTTTCCCTCCACCACCGTCTCGGTGGCTCCCCCAGCCCGGTAGGCTATCACCGGCCGTCCGGAGGCCATGGCTTCCAGGGGCACGATCCCGAAGTCCTCTTCCTGGGGGAAGATCAGGGCCATGCACCGGGAATAGAGTTCTGCCAACTCATCATCGCTCACCCTACCCAGGAACTCCACGTTGGGCCGGGCCCTGGCGCGGAGGCCCTCCAGCTCGGAGCCGGTTCCCACCACCTTGAGGGGAAGGCCCAGTCGGTTGAACGCCTCCACCACCAGATCCGCCCTCTTGTAGGGGATGAGTCTTCCCACCAGCAGGTAATAGTCATCCACCCGGCGGGAGACGCGGAAGAGGGAGGCGTTGACCGGCGGGTATATGACCT
>JACVJK010000010.1 GCA_015711955.1 Actinomycetota bacterium
AGATATGGCCCTTTGCATGAAAAGGGCCCTACAAACCTGAGAGGAATCGCCCCAGGACGCCGGACGGAGGCCCACCGCTTTATAGCATACCGGAGTATGCAAAAAACAAGACCTGACCCCGTTCAGAAGGGTTTGACCAGACGGAAGGTAGCTTGGGCCTGAGCCACCATATTGCCCTTCGCATCGAAGACCTTGACGTCTATAGCCTTGTCCGCCTTCCCATTCTTCTCGAACTCCTCCATGAGCGCTCGGGCCTCCTCCGGTAGCACCCTAACGGCAGAGCTGAGCCTCCCTCTAGGCGGATGGGTGAACCTGATGTTGAGGATGGTATTCAGGATGAGCACCCGGGAGGGGTCGAGGTGGCGAAAGAGGGCCATTCCCGCCACGGTCTCTGCCATGCCGCATATGGCCCCAGCATGCACCAGCCCGAATGCGTTGAGGTTTTCAGGGGTCTCCTCCATGGCCAGTTCCACCGTGTCGGAATCCATGGAAACAACCCGCATCCCAGCCTGAGCAGCAAAGGGGCAGCGCTTTTCCACCACTTCTCTAACCATTTCCAATTCCATAGCTCTTCCCCCTCCAAAGCGCCATTAGCTTCCATAGGAAAGGCACGATCCTTCCCTGTCGCCACCTACCGATACCTCATGGAGCCTTAAGCCGACCTTTGGCCCAAGCCTTTATGGCTCTCGGCAGGAAAATTATCGCGAATGACGACGAACCATCGATGATCACCGTCAACTATCCCATCAGGAAGAATTGCATGGTGCCGTCGGGTATTACTGCAGTTTTAGCCCCTTGCGGGTATTTGGCGTTCAACAAAGCCAGGACGTCATCCCACTCCTTTATCACCTTGACCGAACCATAGGGAGCGAACAGGTCGCACATGGTGGGGTCAGGGTAACGGGTATGCACGATTACCTCGAGGGAAGCGGGAAGCTCTTTCCGAGGCACGTAGCACTCGCCTCCGTATTCCTTGCCAAAACTCCGCATCAGGTAGTGGCATACCTGCCCCTCGGGAGAGTCCACTACGAGCACAATGGTCCCGGCGGCGAAGTTGACGCAGGATAGGGCCATCATCATGCATATGGCCATCTCGTTGTATTTGGCGTAGGCGTTGGCCACCACCACGTCATACCCGCCCCGGTAGGGAACCCCGTAGTGAACCTTGGCTTCCTCCACCCCCGCCCGATGTGCCAGTATGGGATCACCGCAATAAAGACCGGTGATCTCTCCGCGAGAGTTGACAAGTGCATCCACCTTGAACTGAAGTCCCGATAGGGCACAGACTTCCTCTACCGCCCTGAGCATGACGTTTCCCTCCACCTTACCCAGGCCAGTGGAACCGGGATCTCGGGCCATCACATCCTTGTGGAAGTATTTAATGGTATCTGCACCACAAATGCCCGGAAGCACGATCTTGCCACCGCCACCGAAACCCACGTGCACGTGGGGGGTTATGCAACCGATTCCTATGCGCAGATCGCAGTAGAGGAACTCCCGGTTCAGATAAACTGGAACCCCGCTTTCCGTCTCTCCTACATATTGGCAGTTCTCGTAGGGATTGTGGTTGTAAACCGGGTAGCGCTCCACCACTTCGTCTCCCAGTTTTTTCCTGAAATCCACGTTGGTCATGGCTCCGTGCATCCCTAAAGCCGGGATGAACCTAACGTTCTCATCGGGGATGCCCGCCCTACGAAGGATCCCCAACACCCACGGAAGCACCTCCTTCACCGGGGTGGGCCTGGTGATATCGTCGAACACTATCACCACCTCTTGGGCCTCCTGGGCCAATTCCTCCAGGGCGGGAGAGCCGATGGGCCGGGATAGGGAAAGCTCCATGTCCTCCCGAGAGAGGGCGGGCTTTTGGAACCCCGGTGGCTCCAGAAAATCCACCTCCCAAGCATCGGGAAAGAATATTTCCCTGGGACGGTTTCCGTACCAAAGGAGGTTGGGCAACGGGAAACTCTTCATCTCGCTCCTCCCCGCTCAAGTTGGCGCCGCTTGAGTGTGAGCATTTCCGAACATCCTAACCCAAGGGGGCGGCTTCCCCAAAAGGTCACCGCCCCCTCCGATAGCCGTACCTGTCGCCGAGCTCATCGGACCGTTTTGAGTTTTGGCCGTCAATCCCCTTTTTGGATGGGGATACGTTTCCTCGGGGGTGCCGCCTCCCCTGCCCCTTTCACCACCACCTCCAGCACCCCGTCCTTGAGACGGGCGGTGACGTCTTTCTCCGTCACCCCCTTGGGCAGGGGTATGGACCGACAAAAGGATCCGTAGGCGCATTCCCGGCGATAGTAATCGTCTTCTCTAACCTCCTCTTCGTGGGCCCTCTTTCCCGAGATGGTGAGGACGCCCTCCTCCAAGTCCACGCTTATGTCCTCCGGTGATGCCCCCGGCACCTCCGCCTTGATGACTAGGTCCTTGCCCTTGGAATAGATGTCCATTCTCGGCCACCAACCGGAAAGGGAAGGCGTTATGAAATCTTCCCAATCCGTCCAGCGGGATGGCCATCTCCAGCCCAGCCTCGCCGGCAAGAATTCGAAGGGATTCCACCTCATGAGCGGCATAAAACTCACCTCCTTCAGCCCAATAAAAAACCAAGCCCCGAAAGAACCATTTACACCATTACTTATCTATCCAGGTCCGAAAAAGCCCAAACCTTTTTTTATTGCAAAGCTATCCCGCTAAATTCTCCCCGGCGTTATTTCCAGGGCAATGATCGAAAACGAAGAACTGTTCCGCGCAAGAGCGATAGAGGCAGAAACGACTCGATGGCCTTTGGGGATTCACCGGCCTTAACGTTTGGGGCCGAGGGAAAACTTGCCTCACAGGACCGCTGCGAAGGCTTGGCCGCTTCCGCCGACATCTTGGTCCCGCATGCTTCCTATCACCTTCTTTCCTGCTTCAGCCCCTAGACCCCCTTTCCTTTATCTCCTTATAAAGCGAGATGCTCAAAACCACGATCCCTATTCCCACCAGGGCGACAAGTATGTACGAGGTATAAGCAGCAGGGCGGTATTGACGATATTGGCTCTCAAACTCTCCATTCACCCCAATCCTGCTCAGGCCTTCCCTGTGGGCCATGCCCCATAGGACGGAAGCCAGGATGAAGAGCAAACCCAACAGTATGAGGGACTTGAAAATGACCGAACCCAATCTCATGTTCGCTTCCCGCTCCAACCATAAACCGCCGGCGCTACTGTTTCTTTCTGAGGCCGGAAGAAAAATCCGTCATCACCGCTAAGCACGTAGGCCAAGATAGACATCGCCGGCCCTGCACATCAAAGAAGCGTTTTCTGATCATGATGTAAACCTAAATCCCAAACCGAGAGGGCGGTTCTCAATGACGGAAATGCCTTCTTCCCGTGAGGACCATTATAAGCCCTCTTTTTTTCACCACCTCGAAAACTTCCTCGTCCCGGAGGGATCCACCGGGCTGCATGAAGGCCTTCACGCCGGCCTCCGCCGCCAATTCCACCGCGTCGGGGAAAGGGAAAAAGGCGTCTGAGGCAAGAACTGACCCCCTTGCCTTGCCTCCCGCCTTCATGAGGGCGATTCTGGTGGCGTCCAGCCTGCTCATCTGACCTGCCCCTATTCCCACCGTCGCCCCTTCCCGGGCAACGACGATGGCATTGGAGCGAACGTGTTTGGCCACTCTCCAAGCGAACTCCAGATCTCTCCAGGTTGAAGTGTCAGGTCGTCTCTCTCCCACGAAGGCAACTTGCCCCAATTCTTCGATGACATCATCGTAGTCCTGCACCAGCAGACCACCGCCCACCCGCTTCAGGTCTTTCAAGGGGTTGAAGGCAGTTTCCTGCATGGGCAACTGCAGAACCCTTAGGTCTTGCTTCCTGGAAAGTATCCGCAGGGATGATTCGGGTACCGCAGGGGCGATGACCGCTTCCACGAAAGTCTCGGTGATCCGGGCGGCAGTCTCCTCGTCCAAGGGGCGATTGAGGGCCACCACGCAGCCGAAAGCGCTAACCGGGTCACATTCATAGGCCCTTTCGTATGCATCCGTCAAGCTCTCTGCCTCAGCCGCCCCGCAGGGGTTGTTGTGTTTTATCAGTGCGACTCCCGGACGCCGGAACTCCCGCACCAGGCACCAGGCAGCGTCCAAGTCCAGCACGTTGTTGAAGGATAGCTCTTTCCCCCAGAGTTGCTCCGCGAAAACCAAGGAATCCTGAGGTGCTCCCACCTCCCTGTACAGGGCCGCCTTTTGGTGGGGGTTCTCACCGTATCGCAAATCCATGACCTTGTGCAGCACCAGGGCCAAGTTATCGGGGAATTCCTCCATGGACCTGGCCAGATAGGCGTAGATGGCGGCATCGTAATGGGAGGTGTGGCGGAACGCCTCCGCCGCTAATTCCCTGCGGGTTTCCAAGGACAGGGCACCGCCATTCTCTCGCAACTCTTTGAGCACCGCAGGGTATCTCTTGGGGTTAGTGACCACCGCCACGCTTTGGAAGTTCTTGGCAGCTGCCCGGATCAGCGCCACTCCACCTATGTCTATCTGTTCCACCGCCTCCTCCAAGGTGGTCTCGGGCCGGGCAATGGTCTCAGCGAAGGGATAGAGGTTGACCACCAAAAGGTCGATAGGCTCTATGCCCAGCTGCTTGAGCTCCATCATGTGCTCGGGGCGGGACCGGTCGGCTAGCAAGGCAGCATGGATGTGAGGGTGTAAGGTCTTCACCCTCCCTCCCAGCAATTCGGGAAAACCGGTCACTTCCGATATGGAGGTTACCTCGATCCCCTCCTCTCGCAGCCTTTTTTCGGTGCCCCCCGTGCTTATGATCTCCACGCCCATCGACCGCAATTCCCTGGCGAAAGCCGTGAGCCCGGACTTGTTAGAGACGCTGACCAGTGCCCTTCGAATCTTCAAAACCTCGGACACCTCCCCTCTCGTATGACTTCGCGGCCTTCCTCACATTAAGGACCCTCCCGCTAGGCTCTCCGTTGGCGAACAAAAGGGGCGGGGAAAGATCGGTTCCTCTCAGTTCCCATTGCCTCCTCTTTCTCCTTCTTCGAGGATCAACACCTTCCTGCCCTCTACCTTGAGCCTCCCCTGACAGAAGAGCCGGATAGCCTCGGGGTAAAGACGGTATTCCACCTCATGGAGCCTCTGATGAAGGGTGTTCACGTCGTCAGTGGGTTTGACCGGGACCGCCTCCTGGAGGATGATGGGCCCAGTATCCACCCCTTCGTCCACGAAATGCACTGTCACTCCCGTGACCTTGACGCCATATTCCAGGGCATCTGCAACCCCTGAGGTTCCCGGAAACGCAGGGAGGAGGGCAGGATGTATGTTCATGACCCTCATGGGAAAAGCTTCTAGGAAGACTTTGCTCACCAAGCGCATGTAGCCGGCTAAAACCACCAAGTCCACGTCATGCTCTTTGAGGACGCGGACCAGCTCCCTGTCGTAGGACTCCCGGTCGGGAAAGGACCCTGGGTCCACGTGGATCGCCCTTATCCCTCTTCTTTCCGCCCTAACCAGGCCATAGGCGTCCCTGCGGTCGCTGATAACCACCTCTATGGATGCCGATAGCCTTCCCGCCTCGATTTCCTTGGCAATATTTTCCATATTAGTGCCGCTTCCCGAAAGAAGGACGCCCAGCCTGCAAGCCATAGTGGACCTCCTAACAGGTGAGACAGATGCCACCGCTCCCCTGTCGTACATCCCCTATGCGGATGGCCTGGTAGTTCATGAGCCCCAGGACATGTATCGCCTGGCGGTAGTCTTCCATGCTCACCACCACCACCATGCCGATGCCCATGTTGAAAGTTCTATACATCTCCACCTCATCCACGCTACCCATCTCCCTGATGATTTTGAAGATGCTGTGGGGATGCCATGATGCCACATCTATGTGGGCATCCACATCGGGTGGCAGTATCCTGGGCACGTTCTCGATTAGCCCACCACCCGTTATGTGGGCGATGCCTTTGACGTCCACCTCTTGAATAAGGCGGAGTATACCGGGGGCATAGATCTCGGTGGGCACCAAAAGCTCTTCCCCCAGGGTGCCGCAAAGCCCGCGCAGTCGGTCGGAAGGGTCGAAGTCGTTCAGCTCAAAGAAAACTTTCCTCACCAGGGAATACCCGTTGGAATGGAGGCCGCTGCTCCTTATGCCCAGGATCACGTCTCCCGGCCTGATTCGGGAACCGTCGACGATGTTCTTGCGGTCCACCACACCCACAACAAACCCCGCAAGGTCGTATTCGTCCTCCTCGAGGATGCCGGGATGCTCAGCGGTTTCCCCGCCCACCAAGGCACACCCTGCCTTCAAGCATCCTTTCACGATGCCGGACACAATTTCCCTGACTTTTTCCGGCACAACCTTGCCCATGGCAAGATAGTCCAGCATGAAAAGGGGCTTGGCGCCGCAAGTAACCAGGTCGTCCACGCACATGGCGACCAAATCTATTCCTATGGTGTCGTGACGGTCAAGCATTTGGGCAATCTTGACCTTGGTGCCGACCCCATCCACAGAACTCACCAACACCGGTTCATCCATGTCCGTCAGGTCGAGACGGAAAAGGGCGCTAAACCCTCCTATGTCACCCAAAACTTGAGGGCCGAAGGTTGAGGTCACCTCCTCCCTTATTTTGTTGACAGCGACTTTTCCGGCCTCCACGTCCACTCCAGCATCGCAATAGGTCAGGCCCCCTGGGGGGCGGTGTTCCCGCTCCTCATCCTCGCCTCTCATCGGGTCATCCTCCCTTCCAACCTAAACTTATCCGACAGTACGTCCTCGGGTACAGGTATGGGATATTCGGCATCAAAACAAGCGGTGCAGAACTGATCCTTGGGTCGTCCGGTGGACCTCACCAGGTTCTCCATACTCAGGTAGTGCAAGGAATCCGCTCCTATGAAGCGCCTTATCTCCTCCACGCTCTTAGTGGAGGCTATCAGTTCTTTTCTCACCGCGGTGTCGATGCCGTAAAAACAAGGGTACATATCGGGAGGAGAACTTATGCGCATGTGGATCTCCCTGGCCCCCGCGTCCCGGAGCATTTTCACGATCTCTCGAGTGGTGGTACCCCGCACGATGGAATCGTCTACCACCACTAACCTCTTGCCCTTTATGTCCCTTACCAAAGGATTGAGTTTGAGCCTTACGCCCAGCTGCCTTATAGCTTGAGTGGGTTGTATGAAAGTCCTTCCCACGTATCGGTTCTTGATGAGGCCCTCGCCGAAGGGTATGCCGGATGCCTGACTAAAACCTATGGCTGCAGGGACCCCGGTATCAGGCACTGGGATCACCACGTCCGCCTCCACCGGCGCCTCCTGGGCAAGGTACATGCCCATGTGCTTCCTGGCATGATAGAGATAAGTACCGTAGAGGACCGAGTCAGGTCTGGCGAAATATATGAACTCGAAGATACAAAGCGAAGGTTTTTTCTTCTCCATAACCTGGACAAAACGCAAACCCTCCCCGTCGATGACCGCAGCCTCTCCCGGCTCGATCTCCCGGACATATTCAGCGCCGATTATGTCCAAGCCACAGCTTTCACTGGATATGGCAAAACCCCCCATATATCTTCCTACGCAAAGGGGCCTTATCCCGTAAGGGTCCCTGACCCCGATCAGCTGATTCTCCGTCATTATCCCCAGGGAATAAGCACCCTCAAGCCTCGGCAAAACCTGTCGGAGCCCCTCTATCAAATCACCGCCCAAATAAGGGGCCAAAAGCCCCGCTATCACTTCGGTGTCGGAGGTGGAGCGGAAGACAAAACCGTTTCCCGCCAACTCCCTTCTAAGGGCGTCAGTGTTCACCAGATTTCCGTTGTGAGCCACGTAAATCGTCCTCCCCCCTCTTGTCACTTGGATGGGTTGGGAATTCTCCCAAGCGGTCTTCCCGGTGGTGGAATACCTCACGTGGCCCAATCCCATGTGACCTCGGAGGGTCACCAAATCTCTCTCGCTGAATACTTGCGAGACCAAGCCCAGGTCTTTCAGAAGCATGGTCTCCCTTCCGTTGGATACAGCAATTCCGGCACTTTCCTGCCCTCGGTGCTGCAAGGCGTAAAGGGCAAAATATATGAGCTTGGCCACCTCATCCCCAGGGGAACAGATCCCGAAGATACCGCAGGATTCTCTTTTCTCCTTTTCCATCTTCGCAACCCTCAAAATGCCGGATGAACGCCGCGATGCCGCGTGGTCACCGCCGCTCTCCCCTTTTTCCCTCTCCTCTACGATTGTCGGCGAGGCTTCATGGTGTCCATCGAATGCCTTTTTCGCCTCGCCTCGCCCTGTCGCCTTCGGCTAACGCTGTTCGAGAACTCCCTTTCAGGGCTCTGAGACCTGCCGCCATTCAGGGGAGAGATCCTTATCATCCCTCCACCAATTTTAGAAAAGCCTCTTCCCTCAGCCGAGAAAGCTCCGCCACGGAGAATTCTGCCAGGCCTTCTATCACCAGCCTATCCCCTCCGGTTTTACCCAGCAGCCGGAAAGACACGCCTCGGCTTGCCGCCAGCTCCCTGAGCTCCTCCAGGTCCTCGAGCTTCGCGGTCACCAGGATGCGGGACTGACTCTCGGCAAACAACCAGTACACTGGATGTAAGGACTCGTCCTGCATCACCTCAGCCCCCACCTCACCCGCGCAGCAACATTCCACCAACGCCACTGCGAGGCCTCCCTCCGAGAGGTCGTGGGCAGAGAGGATCCATCCCCTCCTTATCCCTTCGATGCAAACCGCTTGCACCGCTTTTTCCTTTTCCAGATCGAGAGTTGGCGGGCTTCCGGCAACCCTGCCGTGGATCACCTTCAAATACTCCGAGCCCCCGATCTCTTCCTTGGTCTCGCCAAGCAAGACCACCCCCAATCCCTCCCCGGGGAACGCCAAAGACCGGCGGTGACTTAGGTTTCCGATCAGACCCACCATTCCGATGATAGGCGTAGGATATACGGCGGTTCCAAATGATTCGTTATAAAAACTCACATTGCCACTGACCACCGGTATCTCGAAAAAGCGGGCGGCATCGGCCAGGCCCCTAACCGCTTCCTTGAATTGGTAAAATATGTCAGGCCGTTCCGGGCTGCCGAAGTTGAGGCAGTTGGTCAAGGCCATGGGCACCGCCCCCGAGGCCACCACGTTCCTGGCCGCTTCGGCCACAGCTATCTGGGTGCCCAAATATGGGTCCAGGTAAACGTATCTGGAGTTACCGTCACAAGAAACCGCTATGGCTTTACTGGTGCCCTTTATCCTGAGCACCGCCGCGTCGGAGCCGGGAAGCACCACTGTGTTCAGCTGCACCATGTGATCGTACTGCTCATAGACCCATCTGCGGCTACAAAGATTGGGGCTGGTTAAAAGCCGCACGAGAACTTCTCCCATGTCCCGAGGGTGTTGCAGGCTGGTGAGATCCGCTCGGGCTAACATATCAAGGTACGCCGGCCTCTCGGCAGGGCGGTCATAAACAGGTCCCGAGGCCAGGGTGGAAGGGGGCACATCCGCGACCTTTTCCCCGTACCAGTAAACTTCGAAACGGTCTCCCTCGATCACCTCACCGATGACCACGGCATTGAGTCCCCACTTTTTGCATACCCCTATCACCTCTTCCACCTTATCGGGCTCCGCCACCGCCAGCATCCTCTCCTGGGATTCGGAGATGACGATCTCGAAGGGTTCCATGTCCTCCCGCAGGGGGACCCTCTCAAGATGGATCCTCATCCCCACCCCACCTCGTGCCGCCGTCTCAGAGCAGGCGCAACTGAGTCCCGCCGCCCCCAGGTCTTGCAACCCCAGGATTAGGCCCCGGTCCAAAAGCTCCAGGCACGCCTCTATGAGAAGTTTCTCCGTGAAGGGATCACCCACCTGAACGCTGGGCCTTTTCTCTTCCGACCGCTCATCGAACTCCTGAGATGCCAGGATGGACGCCCCTCCGATTCCGTCACGGCCAGTGCGGTTGCCAATGAGCACCACCGCGTTTCCCGCTCCCTTCGCCACACCCCTTATCAGCCTTTCTTTCGGCAATATCCCAATGCACATCACGTTCACCAGGGGGTTTTCGTCGTAACAGTCCTCGAAGTAAAGGTCGCCTCCCACCGTGGGCACACCTATGCAGTTTCCGTACCCCGCTATACCGGCCACCACCCCGGAGAGCAGATAGCGGGTCCTCCGCTTCTCAGGATTCCCGAATCGTAGGGGATCAAGACAAGCGATAGGTCGGGCTCCCATGGTGAATATATCCCTCACGATCCCCCCCACCCCGGTGGCCGCCCCCTGGTAAGGCTCCACGGCGCTGGGGTGATTGTGGGACTCCATCTTGAACGCCACCGCCAGGCCTCCCCCTATGTCGATGACCCCCGCGTTCTCCCCAGGTCCCTGCAGCACGTAGGAAGCGCGGGTGGGCAGCTGGGCCAATACGGTTTTGGAGCTCTTGTACGAGCAGTGTTCGCTCCACATCACCGAGTACATGCCCAACTCCACTTTGTTGGGCTCGCGGCCCAAGATGCGGACTATGTCTTTATACTCGCTCTCGGTGAGACCCAGCTCCTCATAAAGCTCAGCCATGGAGGAACCTCCCCGTCAAACTCC
Organism: Actinomycetota bacterium; assembly: GCA_015711955.1. GTDB lineage: Bacteria > Actinomycetota > Geothermincolia > Geothermincolales > RBG-13-55-18 > JACVJK01. The sequence continues at coordinate 10,545 of JACVJK010000010.1, forward strand.
CCGAGAAGGGTTAGCGTCCAACACAAAGATTAACCGTTGCCTCGGGCGTGCTCCATGATGGATCGCCAAATGAGTAAACCGTCAGTGCTCCCTAAAACCTCCTCAGAAGCCCTTTCCGGATGAGGCATGAGCCCGAACACGTTGAAGTCCTCGTCGCATATGCCAGCTATGTTTCCCACGGAACCGTTGGGGTTGGCCCGCCGAGTCACTTCACCGGATGGCTCGCAGTATCTCAATATTATCCTGCCACTATCTTCCAACGCCCTCAGGGTCTTTTCATCGGCATAGTAGTTACCCTGTTGATGTGCGATGGGTATTCGCAGGACCTGACCCTCACTCCCCAGGTGAGTCCAGGGGGTTCTGTCGTTTTCCAGTCTCAGGTGGACGTAACGGCACACGAAGTGGAGGCTTTCGTTCCACAACATGGCCCCCGGCAATAGACCTGCTTCCAAGAGGACTTGGAAACCATTACATATGCCTATTATAAATTTGCCCTTTTCCGCGAACCCCTTCAGGGATTCCATTACCGGGCTGAAGCGTGCGATAGCTCCCGGCCTGAGGTAATCTCCATAGGAAAAGCCGCCTGGAAGGACCAGGCAATCGTATCGATCGATATCGCTCTCCCCATGCCATACGTAATCCACCTCCGCGCCGAGCACGTCTCTCAGCACGTAGTAACAATCCGCCTCGCAGTTGGATCCTGGGAACACCACAACCCCAAACCTCATGGTCACACCAACCTCGCTAACCCGGAAAGGCGATCGCCGCCAGTCACGCCTTCAATCATCCCACCTGATCTCATAATCCTCTATCACGGGATTGGCCAGCAGGCGCCGGCACATCTCCTCTAACCGCTCACGGCTCGACCCCTCCCGAATCCTGAGGATAATATATCGCCCCACTCGGACGTCCTCCACCTCAGAAAAACCGAGGTCACGCAAGGCCCTCATAGTTACCTGGCCTTGAGGGTCCATGATGCCCTGTTTGGGCCTCACGTACACATAAGCCTCCTTTCCCGGCTTCTCTTCCATCAAGCTCACCACCCTCGCGTAGATTTCCGGTTCCCTCCTTCCCTCGAGGGCCGCCATCCTCCCCAGAGGCTTTCCTCCCTCCTTTTCCCACATAAGGCATGTGTCCGGGCTAACCTCATCGCCCAACACGAAGTGATCGCCCAACTTTCCAAATTCCAACTTCACACTTCCCAGGATTATGCCGTGGGAATCGAAGTAATCTCTCAAGAATCCGTTGATCTTGAGTGCCCGAGACCGGAGAGCCTCAACCTCTTCTCGCCTAAGCAAACCTAAGGCCTCCAGATGCTCCACCGTCACCAGCGGGTCATCCTTGGAGTCGTCTTTTAGAAAAAACTCCACTAGCGGTTCACGAAATACCGCCCCAGGCTCAAAGCCCAATCTTTCCGGTAAAGACCCACAGGCAAAGTTCCACACCACCACCTCTATGGGAAGCATCTCCAGTTCATCCACGAGCAGAAGGCGATCGCCCGATTCCTTGACCAAATGGTTTTCCACCCCCCTCTGGGCCAGGAATCGAAACACCTGAAGCGAGACCTGGGCACAGGCCGCGCCCTTTCCGGGAATGGTAAAAATTGACTTACCGTTCTGAAGAGATACCTCGTCTTTGAAATATAGGTTGATCCTTCCGGGCACCTCAGTGGGCAGGAGCCTCTTGGTCTTCCCCTCTCTCAATGGAACGTCGGCCATGACGTCGATCTTTCCTCACCCTTCCGATGGGGATCAGACCTCCAAGGCCTCGAGGCGCTTGAACACCGTGTCCTCGTGAAGGAGATGTTTTGCGATATCGAAGAGTCGATCCAGCTCCTCCGCGGACATGACCTCCATCACCTCAGGGTCCTCCTTTAAGAGGGTTTGGAAATCCTCCCCAGTGCTCCAGGCTTTCAAGGCGTTTCTCTGCACTAGGGAGTAAGCCCGCTCCCGAGTCAGTCCCTTCTCCGTTAGGGCGAGCAGAACGCTTTCCGAGAAGATGAGACCTTTCGTTAGGTGAAGGTTTCGTTTCATCCTGTCCGGATACACCTGGAGGCCCTTGATGACTTGGTGGAACTTCACCAGCATGTAGTATAGGAGCATGGTAGAGTCGGGAATGATTATCCTCTCCACCGAGGAATGGGAGATGTCCCTCTCATGCCAAAGGGCCACGTTCTCCAAGGCCGCAATTAGGTTGGCCCTAAGGATCCTGGCTAAACCGCATATCCTCTCACAGATAACAGGATTTCTTTTGTGGGGCATGGCGCTGGATCCCTTCTGTCCTCGAGCGAAGGGTTCCTCGACCTCCAAAACCTCTGTCCTCTGCAGCCCTCTTATCTCAAGGGCGAATTTCTCCAAGCTGGCCCCAGTGACGGCCAGGGCGGCCATGTACTCCGCATGCCTGTCCCTTTGGACAATCTGGCTACTGGCAGGATCTGGTTTTAGGCCCAATTTATGGCACACATATTCCTCCACCTCCGGCTCGATGTGGGCATAAGTGCCCACCGCCCCGGAAATCTTGCCGTAACTTATGACCTCACGGGCCATCTCAAGGCGCTTTACGTTGCGATGCATCTCGAAGGTCCAAATGGCTAATTTGTGTCCAAATGTGATGGGTTCGGCATGGACACCGTGCGTCCTACCGATCATGGGGACATCTCGATAACGTAACGCAGAATCCCTGAGGGTCAAGGTCAGGGCTCGAGCCTCCTGCAAAATCACGTCCATGGCCTCTCGCATTTGAAGCGCCAAGCCGGTGTCCAGAACATCTGAACTGGTCATCCCGTAGTGTATATAACGAGAACTCTCCCCCACATGCTCAGCCACACAAGTGAGGAAGGCGACGACATCGTGGTGGACCACCGACTCTATCTCGGCGATACGCCCCACGTCGAAATCGGCTTTTTTCTTTATCTCTTCCAGGGCTTCCCGTGGGACCTTCCCCATTCTGGCCCGGGCCTCCACGGCCAGAAGCTCGATCTCCAGCCACTTCCTAAATTTGTTCTCCTCTTCCCAAATCCTGGATATTTGCGGAAGCGCGTATCTCTCGATCATGGTCTTTCTTTCATCCGTTAGTCCATTTCCTCAATCCACGCTCATGTTCACGCTCAAATTCGATTTCTCAGCCCTCTGCTAATTTTTTCCTGTACTGTTCGAGCTTTTCCCTTACCTCTTGATACTTTATGGAAAGGATGGAACAAGCCAAAAGGGCAGCGTTCTGCGCACCATCAATGGCCACCGTGGCCACCGGTATTCCACGGGGCATCTGCACGATGGATAACAAGGCATCGAGCCCTCCCAGATCCTTTGACGAAAGGGGAACCCCTATCACCGGAAGGGTTGTCCATGAAGCCACTACGCCGGGCAGGTGGGCCGCCTTTCCGGCAGCGGCGATGAAAACCTCGACTCCTTCCTCCGGGGCCTTCTTCACGAATTCCATCACCTTCTGTGGTTGGCGATGAGCGGACATGACGTGCATCTCCGCCGTGACTCCCATCTCCTCAAGCATCTCCACCGCGGGCTTCACCTTTTCCATGTCGGAGGGAGAACCCATGAGTACGGCAACCTTAGGGGACATCGTTCACCTCCTCTTGTTAGTCGATACCCTTCTCTGATCCCGTTCGCCGTATCAAAAAGCAACGAGGCTGAAGTCTTGTCCCTCAATGATATGGAAAACCAGCGGAATACGGAACCCTGAATTCCTACACCCCTGTACGTGCCAAGCCTCCCTCACTTATGAGAGCGCTTTTCCCGCCCTTGGGAAGCCAAGAAAAGACCCTATCGCTAAACCACGCCCTGGGCGATGTCCCTACGATAATACATGTTCCTGAAATCTATACGAGCCACCGCATCATAAGCCCTTTTTCTGGCAGCGGCGAAATCGGGTCCGATGGCGCTTACGTTCAGCACCCTTCCCCCCGAAGTTACCAAGTCCCCCTTCGCGTCACGCTTGGTGCCAGCGTGAAAGATGTTCACCCCCTCTATCTGGGAAGCCTCCTCCAAGCCCCTAATGGGAAATCCCGTCTCGTAGGTGCCCGGATATCCTGCTGAGGCGAGCACCACGGTGACGCAGGGCTCTTCCCGCCATTCCAACTTAGGGATGCTCTCCAACCTTCCTTCCACCACGGCCTTCATGACCTCCACGATATCCGTCTTCAGCCTTGGCAGTAAGGCTTGGGTCTCCGGATCCCCGAACCTCACGTTGAACTCCAGCACCTTGGGACCCTCGGAGGTCATCATGAGTCCCGCATAAAGCACCCCGCGATAGAGGATGCCCCGGGCGGCCAGTGCTTTGGCAGCCGGAAACAGTATTTCCTCGACGACACGTCGGAAATCACCCTCGCCCACGAAGGGTACGGGAGAATAAGACCCCATGCCTCCGGTGTTAGGCCCTGTATCACCATCCCCCACCCGTTTGTAATCCTGAGCCGGTTGCAGGGGCAACACCTTCTCGCCATCCACAAAGGCCAAGACCGAAGCCTCCCGACCCTCTAGATGATCCTCGACCAGGACCCTATCCCCTGAGGCGCCGAACTTCCTGTCCACTAGGCAGGCCTTCAGTGCGTCGTAAGCCTGGCGATCGTCCTGGGCCACCACCACTCCCTTGCCGGCCGCCAAACCGTCAGCCTTTATAACGTACGGGGGTTCCTTCTTCCTGAGACAACGCATGGCTGCCTCAAGGTCATCGAACACCTCCGCGGGCGCCGTGGGTATCCCGCTCTCCAGCATCAGTTGTTTGGCGAAAGCCTTGCTCCCCTCCATCCTTGCCGCTTGCGCGGTGGGGCCGAAAACCGCAAGGCCTCTGGCCTGGAACTCGTCGACGAGCCCCATCACCAGGGGGGCCTCCGGACCCACCACTGTGAGGTCTATCTTTTTCTCCACGGCGAATCTCGCCAGGGTCTTCACGTCTTCTGGTGTGATGTTAACGCACTCCCCTAAATCCTCCATGCCAGCGTTTCCGGGAGCACAATAAATTTTTTCCACCATGGGTGAACTGGATATCTTCCATGCCAAGGCGTGCTCCCTTCCCCCGCTTCCCACCACTAGGACTCTCACCGTCTATCGACCTCCCGTCCTCTCTTTTGTCCCGAAGCTAAATGGTGACTCCTGCCATCCCTATTTCACGAGGAGATTATCGCCTCGCACGATGACAATTCCGATCCGCCCGAAAGCCAGCAAATCGCCTCTCCGGCACTTTTTCCAAGCAAATCCCATCAAAAACCCTCCTCTGTCAGGGTGGTTATTGGGTGGTTATTATATACTAATGTCCAGCCCCCTCTTGGCATTATCCTGTCCTCACTTGCCCCTTCCCGCTCGACCTTGAGCCCTCTCCATTTCCATTGGCGATCCTTCAGGATGGTCACTTTCCTTTGTATGCCTATTATCGTTTGGTCCTGTTCCCCATCTTACGGTTTTCCACCCGGTAAATTAAGGTGTGGGTCGCTTTTGTTTGAGCAAGCCGAAAGCGGATAAATGGGCTCGGTCAACTTCTTTACTCAAAAACTATTTCCGTTAGGGGCCAGCTTTTCCAAACCCTCACTACCCGATGGCTGTGGTTGAGGAGACTTGTTTGCGTGATAAGTCCCTTTCATCGGCATCGGCAGGTGCATCATGCCAATCATATGCTTGCTTAACATGTCAAACGATCAACCCGCCACGAGCACGCGCAACGACCATGGTGAGTGCGAGGTATAGCCTGCAATTCGGGATCTTTTGCGATGAGGGGGTTGGTGGAATGCTCCGTTGTCGCCTCTCTTTTTCAAGGATTGAATCAAGGATTTGAGCTTAAAATGGGAGTCCGTCCAAATCAGGGCAGGTCGTCGTAGTAGAGCAGTTTCCCCTGCAGCAGACGGGTATCGTCTCCATCCAACAAGATGGTCTGGCGTCTCTCAGGACCCACCGAAACCAAGCGGATGGGAATACCAGCGGCCTTCTGTACGAAGTCCAAGTAAGATCGGGCCTCCGGAGGGAGGTCCTCCCACCTCCGCGCCTCCGATATGTCTTTCCTCCATCCGGGGAGGTCTTGATAAACCGGCTCGCATTCCTGCAAGACTTCCAGAAGCACGGGGAAATCCTCATAGGTCCGTCCCCTATGCCTGTAGGCCACGCAAACCCTCACCGTTTCGAACTGTGAGAGTACGTCCAGCTTGGTCAGGGCCAACGAGGTCAAGGTGTTGGCCCGCACCGCGTATCTCAAAGCCACCACGTCCAACCAACCACACCTTCTCTTCCTCCCGGTGGTGGTCCCGTACTCCCGTCCCACCTCCTGCATGGCCCAGCCGATCTCGTTGTCTTGTTCGGTGGGAAAAGGCCCTCCCCCCACCCGAGTGACGTATGCCTTGGTGACCCCGATGATCTCCCCGATATCCCTGGGTCCCACCCCCGCACCGGCGCACACCGCTCCCGCCACGGTATTGGAGCTGGTTACGTAGGGATAAGTGCCGTTGTCCAAGTCCAACATGAAGCCCTGTGCTCCCTCGAAAAGCACGTTTTTTCCGCGGTCGAGGGCCTTTCGTACCAGCGAGGACGTGTCCTCGAGATGCGGCCTGAGCCTGCGGGCGTACTCCACGTACTCCTCAGCCACCGCCTCGGGGTCTAAAGGTTCGGCGCCATAAACACCCTCTATCAGGCGGTTCTTCTCCTCTACCGCCTCCTTCACCTTGTTCCTGAAGTATGACGGGTCCAGCATGTCCTGCATCCTGAGGCCCTGCCTGGCCGCTTTGTCAGCGTAGGTGGGCCCTATGCCCCTCAAGGTCGTGCCCAGTTTCTTTCCTCCCCGACGTTCCTCCAGCAAACCATCCAACAAAACGTGATAAGGCATGATCAAATGGCTGTTGAAGGAGATGCGCAAACGCTCGACGTCGATCCCCAGGGCTGATAATCTGTCCATCTCCTCCAGCAAAACTGCTGGGTTCACGATAACCCCGCTTCCTATCACCGGGGTTATGTGGGGGTAGAGGATGCCCGAGGGTACCAGGTGGAGCCTTATGGTTGTTCCCTCATATACGATGGTATGACCGGCGTTGTTCCCGCCCTGGAATCGGACCACCATGTGCATGTCATCGGCCAATAGGTCGATGACCTTTCCTTTTCCCTCATCTCCCCATTGGGTACCGATTACCACTACTCCCGGCATGAGCATGACCACCCTTTTTAGAGGCCTAACTTCCCCTAAGGGCGACTTTCCCTGGGGTCACACAATCGACGCTCCCAGTATTTGCATCGCACAAGAGGAGATTATATAACACCCAGAGAACCTCTTCAGCCCACGCAAAAAGTCAGTCTCAAGTCAGCGTAGTTCCTTCGGGTCAAGCAAATAGTCAACCATCGTCGAGACCCTTTACTTTGAGCCAACTTGCGAAACTTCTCTCATCCCCGATTGCTCAGCGGGGCTCAAATGAGAAGAAAAGCGATGCTGGCATCCCCTAATGCCAGATGCCCTCGTGGGAAGGGCGGTAGCAACTAAAGGGTTTTCCACCCGCTGACTATTCTCTATCCTTTCGGCATCGTGGCTAACCCATCAAATTAGCCCTCAAGATATGTACCTCTGGGTAATTTGAAAAAGGTAGTTTGAAAACAAAATAATCTGGGTAAAATTCAAAACTGACTCGTGATCTGGTGATGTCTTTTTGAGGAAATCGTCAATCTGACCACTTTTTTTGTAGCGAGAAGAGACGTGCCGAAATCCGTAAAGATCTACCAACAAGAACTTTATATTCGAAAAATTCTACCTAAATTTCGCGTTACAATAGCCTTCGCTAAAGGAGCAGTCGTGGAGGGTTTTTTCAAATTGCTCCATAAAAAAGGTTGTGTGCCTAGATATTTAATATTATAATCTCACTGATCCGGCGTGGGGGTCTGATAGGCTCGAGGACATCAGGGCATGTAAAAGAGAGGTGAGGAAAGTGCGAAAAACTCTGGCTGTTGCGCTGATCCTTCTTTTCTCCCTCACCGCAGTCGGCCTCGGCACGTGGAAGATAATCGACGCGGCGAGGAGTGGGGGGAGCAGTGCAGGCGATGGCGCCACAACACCGAATCGGAATCCCGACGAGGGAGCCGCCCGGGACGGCGAACCCGGAGATGGAACCAGTGTAGCCGGTTTGGGCGAGGTAGAGTCCGCGGCCGTGAGCGGCGAGGACTTCTCCATGAAAAGCCCCGAGCAAAGGTACGTCGTGGAGACCCAACGCCATCAGAACTTCTTCAAGGCGCTGGCCGAGGGGAAGATCAAGAGGCTGGACGCCATCGCCACGGAGTACCGGCCCGCCGGGGACCCCAACACCTCCTATCTATACTTCGCCGTGACCACCGTGGACGGCAAAAAGAGCAACGGGACCATGGTCCTCCGGCATGAAGGAGGCAAGTGGAGGATCGCCGCCATCCGGCAGCTGGAAGGTGAGCTGGGAGGAGGCACCAACTATCCCGTCCCTGCCGGCTTCGAGCAGGACCTGGCCCGGGAGCTCGACGAACTGCAGGACTTCCTCACCAAGGTGGCCCAAGGAAGGCTCGATTACATGGTGGTGGACAAGGTCATCAGGCCCTCCGACACCCAGACCATCCTGGAGGGAAAGGTGGTCGGGATAGGCGGAAGGGTGGAAAAGGCAAAGATGGTGTTGAAGAAGGATTACGAGATCTGGCACCTCTCCTCCATTGAACCCATGTAGAGCATGTGAAAGGCCGAGGTTATTCCCGATACCTGTCAGGGGTGAGCGAGATGAAGAAGGGGTGGAATGTGAGAAAACTCGGGATTTATCTCCTAATCGGAATGTTGGTGCTGGGTATCCTGTTGTTGGCCCCGATGATGGCGATAGCCAGGGGAGGTGATGCTTCACAACCTTGCGATGCACCCGTAGATCCCTTGGGGAGGCTGCCATCATCCCCTGAAGAGGCCCACAAAAAACTCCTGGAAAGGAAGATAGGGTGGCCGGAGGACGAGGGGGCTGAGGCACAGGCAGCCTCGGTGAAAGCAGGGGTGAATGTTTCCCTTCCCTTCAATTCCGTGGAAGGATACGTCACAAACCCCGGGGCGAACGTGAAAGTGGAAGTGATCCGGGGGGCTACCACAATTGGCACCCTCACCGTAAAAGCCAACGAGATGGGCTGGTTCAACGCCGACTTCAACCCGCTGAGCGTGGACATCAAGTCCGGGGACCAGGTCAAGGTTACAGACCTCGCCGACAATCAGTCGGTGACTATAAACTGCGTGCTCGCGGCCAACATCGACTACGACCAGGACAAGGTGAGCGGAACCGCCTCCGGCACCAAGGTGAGGGCTTACGTGATAACCCCCAACACCTATTACGGTGACGTCCCGCCGGGAGCCTTCTCCAAGGAGGTGTCGGTATCCGGGGGCGCTTTCAACGTGGACATGAAGAACTCCTTCAACCTCCTTCCCGGAGACGCGGTGGTCCTCTACTCCATTGACGCCGCCAGCAACAAGGTCATGGACATGGCCGGGGGGGTGGTGGGTCGACTGGTGGTGTATCCCCAGTACGACGAGGTGCTGGGCTATTACTACCAGACCGGCACCACCATCACCGTCAACGTGGCCGGCAGGACCCGTAGCGTGCCCGTGATGGGGGACGGTTTCTTTGAGGCCTTCTTCAGTGACTACAACATAAAGGCTGGGGACAAGGTCACCAGTAACTTGGGCGGCGCCCGGGAGATCACGGTGAGAGACGTCTCCGCCACCTTGGACCCGGCCACCGGGAAGCTGGAGGGAACCGCCCCAGCGAACAGGCTCATCCGGGTGGCCGTGGGCCTCAACACCCGCCCGGTGGTGCTGGAGACCGTGAGCGACAAGGACGGCAAGTTCTCGGTTGACCTCTCCGGCAAGTACACGGTGTCCGGCCAGGAGGTGTTCAACGTCGCCTGGTACGACGATGACGGCGACGCGGTGGTGTACGACTTCCAGACCTATTCTTGGTACCTGGCGGAGGGCTGCACCGAGGGCGAGTTCGAGACCTGGGTGTTGGTGCAGAACCCCAACAACGACCCAGTACCGGTGACACTCACTTATATGACCAACCAGGGAGTGGCCGCCTCCGAGAGCCACACCATGGCACCCAACAGCCGTAAGTCCTGGCTGGTTAACTCCAAGGTCAAGGCCTGGGACGTGTCCACCATGGTGACCAGCACCTCGGGGGCCTGGATCATCGCCGAGCGAGCGGTGTACGGGAAGCGAGGCGGAGTCTTCGTATGGGGCCATGACTCCATCGGGGTGACCACCCCCGCCAAGACCTGGTACCTGGCGGAGGGCTGCACCGAGGGCGAGTTCGAGACCTGGGTGCTGGTGCAGAACCCCAACGACAAGCCGGTCAAGGTCACCCTCACCTTCATGACCAACAAGGGCGTGGCCGGGACCAAGGAGCTGGATCTGGGTGCCCGCTCCCGTCGTTCCTGGAGGGTCAACGACTCGGTCGTCGCCTGGGACGTGTCCACCATGGTGACCGCACCAGAGCCGGTGATCGCCGAGCGAGCGGTGTACGGGAAGCGAGGCGGAGTCTTCGTATGGGGCCATGACTCCATCGGGGTGGTGAACGTGTTCGGCAGATAAAGGAACGGATTGTCCCGTTCGGACAGTACGGAGGGGGATCCAGGAGGGTCCCCCTCCTTTTGACAGGCATCGGGGGCACGAAATAAATGTCCGATTGTTTTGATCGGTTCGTGTACTGGGCCAACTCTCTGGTTCGAGTACGAGGCGGATAGAAATCCGCCTGAATGTCCACAGCAGGGGCATCACAATCCGGTCGATGTTCTCGCCGCCCACGTTTGGGGTCAATGTTTTTGAGAGCGTTCTCGTTTAAAATCGAAACGTCCGAAAGGTTGGAGAGCCGGGGAGAAAACCCATGGAACTCAAGGATTACATCAACGTGATCGTAAGCCGCAAGTGGCTGATCCTGACGTGCATGGCCTCGGTGGTAGCGGCGGCATTGATGGTTTCCTTGTTGCAGACACCTCTCTACGAATCCCGGGTCAAGATACTGGCGGAATCCAACCGAGCGGGAGAGACGGCCACCGACAGGCTCCTCTCCCTGGCTTTCACCGATCCCAACGCCTTCATCCAGACCCAGCAGAAGATCATAGAGACCAGGACCATCGCAGAAGCGGTTTATCAACGTCTGGGGGCCCTTTACGAGGACAGGCGCTACGGCGCCGATGCCTCCGGGGAGACCTTCGTCCCTGCCGTCATACCCGACCCGGAGGAACTGATGAAGAGGGTCAAGGTGGAAAGGGCCCAGAACACCAACGTCTTCGACATCGTAATAACCACCCCCAATCCCTCGCTCTCCCGGGACATAGCCCAGTCCTACGCCGAGGAATACATCAAGAACCGACAGCTATCGGCGATCAAGCAGATAAGCGAGGCGCGCAAGGAGGTATGGAACCGCATCCAGGAGGTCCAGAACCAGATCGAGGAGGTGGCTCGGGAGGCCAAGAAATACACCCGGGAGAACCGCCCGCCGGAACTGGAAGCCTCCGCCACCCAAGCGGTGAACCTGTGGGCCACCCTTTACGAGAAGTACCTGAGCCTGCGCATCGCCGAGGCGCTGGAACAGCGGGGGCTGGAGATCATCGAGCCCGCGGAGGCGGGGATCAAGGTGGCCCCAAAGACCGCCCGCAACGGCGTGCTGGCCCTGTTCTTAGGCATCATCCTGGGGATAGGGCTGGCCTTCTTAGTGGATTACCTGGACAACACCCTGAAGACCCGGGACGACTTCGAGAGGTTCTACGAGACCGCCATCCTGGCGGAGATACCCAAAGTGGCTATGGAGGAAGGCACGATGGAGGCGGTCTACCTCACCCGCCCGGAAAGCCCGGCGGCGGAGGGATTCCGCAACCTGCGGACCAACGTCCTATTCATCAACCTCGACGAAGACGTGCGGCTCATCATGGTCACCAGTTCCAGCCCCCAAGAGGGGAAGACCTCGGTGACCTTCAACCTGGGGGCAGCCCTTTCTGAGATGGGCAAGAGGGTGCTTCTGGTGGAAGCCGACCTTCGCCGCCCGGCCCTCTATAAGTATCTGGAGCAGCCACCGGAGAGGGGTCTCACCGACGTGATCATGGGGAGCGCGCCTCTGGAAGAGGCCATCCAGGAAACCGGCGTGCCCAACCTTGATATCCTCACATCGGGGCCCAAGCCCCCCAACCCCGCGGAAATAGTCTCCTCCAGTGCAATGCAAAGGATCCTCCAGCGCTGCAGGGAGCTCTACGACTTCGTGCTGGTGGACGTCCCGCCCGTGCTGGCGGTGAGCGATGCAGTGGCCCTGGCTCCCTCGGTGGACGGGGTGCTCTTGGTGGCCAGCCACGGAATGGCCACCCGGGAGGGAGCGAGGAGGTCGGTGGAGATGCTAAAGAAGGTGGAGGCGAGGGTCCTGGGCCTGGTGGTGAACAACGTGGAGATCTCCACCCGGCGCTACGGTTACGGATATTACGGTTACTACGCCCCTTACCATTATTACTATAGCGGTGAGGACGGCGGGGAGAGGGTCTCCCTGGCCAAGAGGATCTTTCGCTCCCTGAGCGGCAACAAGAAATAGTCCGTCCGGTTCTGTGATCAAGACCCGAACATGAGGTCTCCAGGCGGTTACAGACAAAGAAGAATGAAAACCCTCGCCTTTCTCCGTGCTTCCGTCCGGGCGATCACGTCACTTCTCTTGACCCTGGGGGTCATCACATCCCCGCCCTCCAACCCATTACGGGCCCAAAGCACGGAAAGGGACGGCCCATCGCCCTCTTCCTTTTTCGACGTAATAGGTATGGGCCAGGAGAGGATCTGGGTGGTGGGCTCCAAGGGTTCCCTCTACCGCACTTACGACGGAGGGACCACTTGGATCCCGGCGGAGACACCTACTAGGGACGACCTATTTTCCCTTGCCCTATTGGACCAGGACCGACTCTGGGCAGCCGGTTCCCGGGGTGTCTTACTCTTTTCCGAAGATGGGGGCAGGAGCTGGCGAGAAAGGAGAATCCCCGGGGCGGGAGACGTGGTGGATCTGGAGGTGTCCCGCGAGGGGGTCCTATGGGCCGCACATGGCAAGAGCTCGGTGCTCAAAAGCGAAAACGATGGGGAAAACTGGACCGTCATGCCCATTCCCGGCGAGAACGCCCTCAAAAGCCTGGCAGTGGGGGAAGAAGGAAGAGTCTGGGCGGCAGGGGAGAACGGCGCCTTGTACACCACCGAGGACGGAGGCGACTCGTGGCGCTTGGTTCCCTGTGAGATGGGGGACCACATCGTATCCCTCTCTCTGGCGAAGGACGGTTCGCTGTGGGCCTTAGGGGACCTCGGGACCCTCTCCATATCTCGTGACGGGGGAATCACCTGGTCCGTGACTCAGATCCCCACCAGCGTCCCCATGACCGGCCTCGTGGTCCTGGACGGAAGGACAGCATGGGCCATGGGAAGAGGTGGATTCATCTTCCGCACCGATGATGGAGGCGTATCTTGGAAGGCCTTGAAAAGGGTGGAGTTGGGCAACGTCAATTCCGTATATGCCTTCGATTCCCAAAGCCTCTGGGCGGCGGGAGACGACGGTACGGTACTCCGCAGCTACGACGGAGGCGATGGCTGGATTTCCCAGCACATCCCCTCCGGCCGTGATCTCCGCTGCTTGGATACCAGGGACGGCAATGTCCTCTGGGCAGTCGGCGAGGAAGGAGAAGGGCTGCGCAGCGATGATGGGGGCTTCACCTGGAAAAGGACATATCCCGGATCGGCTCGCCGCCTCAATTCCGTCTCTTCCCTCGATGCCAAAAGGGCTTGGGTGGTGGGAGATGGTGGGGCAATCTTCCGAACCAGCGACGGCGGAAAGAGCTGGGAAGAGCTCCGCTCCGGCACCCAAGAGGAACTCCGTTCGATACGGGTCATCTCGAATGAATGCATCTGGGTGGTGGGATCGGGGGGCACGGTCCTCTACTCGGACGACGCAGGAGAGGTCTGGCAGCAGAGGAGCTGCCCGAGGGAAGCGGATCTATACGACATCTATTCCTGGGATGGAGAAAAAGCCTGGGCGCTGGGAGCCAGAGGTCAAGCCTACCGGACGGAGAACAGGGGTTTGACCTGGGAACCCATGGATACGGGAACAAAGGACAGCCTGCTTTCCATATCAGGTTTCGAGGACCGAATCCTCTGGGCGGCAGGAAGAAGGGGAACTCTCCTCAAATCCGAGGACGGGGGAGAAAGTTGGCAGGCGGTATCCTTCCCTTGGGACGCGGATCTGCTGCGAATCAAGGTATTCGGCGAGATGGGCCTAGTGGTCGCGGGAACCGGCGGACTGGTAGCCCGATCACGAGACGGCGGGAAAAATTGGGAGATATTGGAAACCCACACGGAAAAAGACATCGAGGGCCTCGCCTTGATTGATTTGGAAACCATCTGGGCGAGCGGCTGGAGAGGGGTGATATACCATTGGAGGAATTCCCCTCGCTTGGACGCGATATATCCCACCGTAACGGAGGTGGACTCGCCCATTACCTTGGTGGGGCTTTCCTTGGGGAATGGGGAAGAGGGTTGCCGCGTCACTGCAAACGATTCGGAGGCGAGGAACTGGGAAACGTGGACCGACCGGCTCATAAGGATCCGTCTCCCCTCTTCCTCGGAACCGGAGACCGAACTCAGGGTCATCACCCCTCACGGAAGCTCGCTGCCGAGGAAGGTATCGGTGCTTCCCCGAGTGAGGGGCTTGTCGCCCCTGCGCTGCCATCCGGGGGCCACCATGACTATATCCGGCTCGGCCTTCGGCCGGGAGAGGGGGTCTTCCTATGTGCTCATGGGTAAGACCAAAATCAACGAATACCTCGCCTGGGACAATCAGCTCATACGGTTCAAGGTGCCAGGTGGTCTTCCGGCCACCCCGGAGGTGAAGGTGGTCACCGGGGTTGGCCCCTCCAACGCCAGGAAAGTCCTTTTCTCCAGCTCGCCTCCCGGAAGCGCTCCCACCACCGCCAAACCCAGACCCAGGATAGATTTTCTTGAACCATCCACCGCCCTTCCAGGACAGGAGATAAAGATATACGGGGCCCACTTCGGCTCCACCAGAGGGAACGGCTACGTGGCCTTCGGTGAGGTGAGGGCCACCCAGTACACAGAATGGAAGGACGACCGCCTGGCAGTGAGGGTGCCCTCTGGTTTGGAGGGCAGGATACAGGTCAGGGTGTTCACCTCCTCGGGGGGCTCCAACCAAAAGGTACTGGACATTCCGGTGACCCCTCGCATCCGTTACCTCTCACCCACCGTGGCCGCCGAGAATTCCTTGCTGGAGATCCTGGGGAAGGGCTTCGGGCCTCGGGAGGACTACCGCCATTTCGTCACGCTGGGCGACCATCGGGTCAGCACTTACGAATACTGGTCCGACTCCAGGGTCGTTCTTCGTCTTCCCGCTGGCCTGCGCGGAGAGGTGGAGGTAAGGGTGAACACCCCCGTTGCCACCAGTTCCCCGGCTCGGCTCTTCGTCAGAGCCCGCCATCTTTACGGCGTGGCGGCTCGTGGAAACACCGTGGTAGCAGTGGGAGAGTCGGGAATTGTGCTGCGACAGGATGGTAGTGGCTGGAAAGAGGCGGTTTCGGGAGTTCTCTTCCATCTGTACGCGGTGACTTTAGGAGATCCTACCACGGGATGGGCGGTGGGTAAGGGGGGTGTCATCCTCAAGACCGAAGACGGCGGCCGCACTTGGCAAACGCATCCTCTGGGTAGCACCATGGACCTATACTCGGTGAGCGCCGCCTCACCCAGGGTGGCGTGGGCCGTGGGTTCGGCGGGAACCATCCTGCACACCGACGACGGCGGACTTACGTGGAAGAGGCAGGTCGTCCCCACTAAAGCGGACCTGCTTTCGGTACAGGCCCTGGACGAGAGGACGGCGTTGGCGGTGGGGACCGGCGGCGTGGCCCTCCTGACCCGGGACGGGGGTGAGACGTGGCAGCCGCTCAACACCAGGGTCTCAGCCTCCCTACGCAGCGTCTTCACCTTGACCGACCGGCTGGCCTGGGCGGTGGGGGACGAGGGGGTTCTGCTCAAGACCGAGGATGGCGGAAGGACGTGGATACGGCTCAACTCTCCCTCCCCCGGCGGGCTTGTCGGGGTGGCTGCCCTGGATCCATTTAACTTGATAGTCCTGACCCAGGAGGGAGCGTATCGAAGCTCGGACGGGGGAAACAGCTGGGCCATAGCGGCAGGTGGTGTTTTCCGGGCTCTCACGCCTTGGGGAAAGGGTGCGATCCTGGTGGGAGACTCAGGATTCATAAAGAGGCTCTGATCCCCAAGGTCAAATGAGTGCCCGAAAGTGGTCTTTCGCTTCCTTTCCCGGAGTTTGAGTCACCATGATCTTAGGGATTGAGGGTTTTCCGGCAGGGCCATGGAGATCGGCATATGAGGGCGGACGAGGTTAGGCGTCCGACACGGGATGATCTCGTTAGCGCTTGTTTTTCAGCTTTCAAAAGGAGTAACGACCGCCATCGGAGCCCTTCGGGATGGCCAGCGACCGTTTCCCTTCCTCGAGGGAGCGGAGGTCCTCCCTTGAAGAAAAAGGGGTCTTTCGAGAGTCAGGCCAAACCCTTGGGTCCGTCACCGAGAAAAAGTCCCATCCAGTAGATGGTGCACAAAACCTCGGCAAACAGTCTGAACCCTATCATTCGCTGGCCCTCTTCCGTTCAAAGCAACGCCGGCATCCTGCCCATCCTAGTGAGTATGGCGTGAGCGGCGATGAGGCCGGAGGCGGAGGCCTGCACCAGACCCCTGGTCACCCCTGCCCCGTCCCCCACGGCGAAAAGCCCCCTCACGGGAGTCTCCAATTCCTGACTGAGCTGGGGCCTCAGGGAATAGAACTTCACCTCCACCCCATAAAGAAGGGTGTTGCGGTGATACACCCCGGGGCAGAGCTGGTCCAAGGCCTCAAGCATCTCCAGGATGTCGGTGACGTAACGATAGGGCATCACGAAGCTCAGGTCCCCCGGCGTGGCCTCGCCCAAAGTGGGCCTGACGGTGGAGCGGGCGATCCTCTCCGGTGTGGACCGCCGTCCCGACAGGAGGTCCCCCAACCTCTGCAGGATGATCCCTTCACCCAGCAAATTGGCCAGTCGAGCGATGTACTTGCCGTAGGCGATGGGTTCCCGGAAGGGCTCGGTGAACGTGGTGCTCACGAGCAGTGCGAAGTTGGTGTTGGGACTCTTGCGGTCGGCGTAGCTGTGACCGTTCACGGTGAGCACGTCCCCGAAGCGTTCCACGCACACCTCGCCGTAGGGGTTCATGCAGAAGATCCTCACCTTGTCCTCGAAGGAACGGGAAAAGTAGTGGATCTTGGGCTCGTAAAGATCGGAGGTGAGGGGCTCAAGAACAGTGGCCGGCACCTCCACCCGCAGGCCTATGTCCACCACGTTGGTGCGCATGGGAATACCCAGGCGGCGCATCTGCCCCGCCAGCCAGTCGGCCCCTTCCCTGCCCGGGGCGAGCACCACGAAATCGGCCTCCAGCTCCTCACCGTCTGTCAGCCTTACCCCCCTGACCCTTCCCCCCTCCACCAGCACCTCCCCGACCTCGGCCCCGGTACGGGTGGCCACCCCGTCCCCCAGGTAATCCCGTATGGCCCCCAACACCATCTGGGAACGGTCGGTGCCCAGGTGGCGGAAGGGGCATGGGGTCAGGATGAGGTCGCTCTGAACCGCCTTACGCCTCCAGAACTCGATGCGCTCCTCGTCGCCCCCGTAAACCTCCCGGGACGCACCGAACTCCAGATAAAGCTCGTCCACTCTCCTGATCAGGCGGACCAGCTCCTCCTCTCCCACGTATTCGCCCAGCCAGCCCCCCACCTCGGGGGAAAGGGAGAGCTTGCCGTCGCTGAAGGCGCCCGCCCCACCCCAACCGGTGGTGATGGCGCAGGTGGGACATCTTCGACATCTTCCCTCCCGGGCATAACACCTGCGCCGGCTGAGATCGGGTCCCTTTTCGAGCATCAGGACCCGGATCCCGTCCAGCTTCTTAAGCTCCAGGGCGGTGAAGATGCCGGCGGGTCCAGCTCCCACTATGATGACGTCGTATCTACCAGCCATGACCGCCTCCCATTTTAGCATCGGCAAAAATAACAAGATCCTGACCCAGAGAAGCACCAGATCCCGAAGACTAAGACCATGAGTGGTAAAGCCGTGACAAGTCGCCTGGTTGTCCTCCTCCTGCACGATGGTGGGGAACGGGCGAACGGTGATCGTATCCAGGTTTATCGTCGTGGTCCTTTTCCCGTGTGGGGGTTGTGTCGCATTTTACATGGCAAATGGATACCCTGATACCCCCGGAGGGCTCCGCTCTCCCTCCTGCGGCGGATGATGTTTTCCAAAGTTATCAGAGACGGGGTCATACCGCTCCCCGATGCCGCGTGAAAGGCGGGTCCTATGAAGAGAAGATCGACAAGAGGGAAGGCCGCCCACCTGGGCGGCCCTCACGTCTCTTTCCTCCGGAGAACCGCTTACCCGGTCAGACCTCGGCGTAGACCGACTCTCCCACCCGGGTGAAGACGAACTCCCCTGCCTCGTTCACGTCCACCTCGATGAGGTCTCCTTCCTTGAACTCTCCCTCCAGGAGTTTGCGGGCCAGCCGGTCCTGGATCTCCCGCTGGATGACCCTCTTGAGCGGCCGGGCGCCGAAGTGGGGGTCGAAGCCCTCCTTGGCCAACGCCTCCTTGGCCCTCTCGGTGAGCCTTATGTCCAGCTTGCGGGCGGCCAACCTCTCCCTCAGCCTCTCCAACTGGATGTCCACTATCTGCTTTATCTCCTCCATCCCCAGCGGGTTGAAGACGATGATCTCATCCAGACGGTTCAGGAACTCCGGGCGGAAGTATTGTCGCAAAAGCTCCACCACTTTCTGTTTGATGGCCTCCGAGGGCTGTCCCTCCATCTCCTGGAAATAGTGGCTGCCCAGGTTGGAGGTCATGATGATCACCGTGTTCTTGAAATCCACCGTGCGGCCGTGCCCGTCGGTCAGCCGCCCGTCGTCCAGGATCTGGAGGAGGATGTTGAACACGTCGGTGTGGGCCTTCTCGATCTCGTCCAACAGTATGACGCTGTAAGGCCTCCTCCTCACCGCCTCGGTGAGCTGGCCTCCCTCCTCGTAGCCCACATAGCCCGGAGGGGCGCCGATGAGTCGGGATACGGTGTGCCGCTCCATGTACTCGCTCATGTCCAAACGGATCATGGCTCGCTCGTCGTCGAACAGGAACTCGGCCAGAGCGCGGGCCAGCTCGGTCTTGCCCACGCCGGTGGGGCCCAGGAAGAGGAAGGAACCGATGGGGCGGTTGGGGTCCTGTAGGCCCGCCCTCGCCCGCCGGATGGCGTTGGAGACCTTCTCCAAGGCCTCCTCCTGGCCCACCACCCGCCGGCGCAGTCGCTCCTCCATGTGGATGAGCTTCTGGATCTCGCCCTCAAGGAGCTTGGAGACGGGTATCCCCGTCCAAGAGGAGACCACCTCCGCTATGTCCTCCTCGTCCACCTCCTCCTTGAGCATCTTCTTCTCCTTCTGGAGCTCCTGGAGACGGCGGTTCTCCTCCTCAAGCTTCTTCTGGATCTCCACCGCCTCCCCGTATCGTAACCGGGCCACCCTTTCCAGGTCGCCCTCGCGCTCGGCCTGTTGCTCCTCAATCCTCACCTGCTCCAGCCTCTCCTTGAGCTGGCGGATACGGGAGATGCACTCCTTCTCCGCCTGCCAGTGGGCCTTCATCTCGGACAGCCTCTCCTGCAGCTCGGCCAGCTCCTTCTCCAGCTTCTCCAGCCGGTCCCGGGAGGCCTTGTCCTTCTCCTTCTTAAGTGCTTGTCGCTCGATCTCCAGCTGCTTGATGCGCCTCTCCACCTCGTCGATCTCGGTGGGCATGGAGTCGATCTCGATGCGCAGCCGGCTGGCGGCCTCGTCCACCAAGTCGATGGCCTTGTCGGGGAGGAAACGGTCGGTGATATAGCGGTCGGAGAGCACCGCCGCCGCCACCAGAGCGGAGTCCTTGATCCGCACCCCATGGTGCACCTCGTAGCGTTCCTTCAGGCCGCGAAGGATGGCGATGGTGTCCTCCACGCTGGGCTCGCCCACGTAAACGGGCTGGAACCGCCGCTCCAGGGCGGCATCTTTCTCGATGTACTTACGGTACTCGTCCAGGGTGGTGGCGCCTATGCAGTGGAGCTCACCCCTGGCCAGGGCGGGCTTGAGCATGTTGGCGGCGTCCACCGCCCCCTCGGCGGCCCCCGCCCCCACCAGGGTGTGGATCTCGTCGATGAAGAGTATGATCCGGCCTTCGGAGTCCACCACTTCCTTGAGCACTGCCTTCAACCTGTCCTCGAACTCGCCCCTGTACTTGGATCCCGCCACCAGGGCGCCGATGTCCAGGGCAACGATCCTTTTGTCCCGCAGGCCTTCGGGCACGTCTCCCTGCACTATCCGCTGGGCCAGCCCCTCCACTATGGCGGTCTTTCCCACTCCGGGATCGCCGATGAGCACCGGGTTGTTCTTGGTACGGCGGGAAAGGACCTGCATGACCCGGCGGATCTCGGCGTCCCTCCCGATCACCGGGTCCAGCTTGCCTCTGCGGGCCAGCTCGGTGAGATCGCGGCCGAATCGCTCCAGAGCCTGATAGCGGCTCTCGGCCTCCGGGTCGGTTACCCTCTGACTCCCCCTCACCTCGGCCAGAGCCCTGAGCAGGTGATCCCGGGTCACCCCGAAGGAGCGCAGGATTTCTCCCGCTTTGCCCCTTCTGTCCTCCGCCAGTGCCAGCAGCAGGTGCTCGGTGGAGATGTACTCGTCCTTCATGGCATCGGCCTCGGACAGTGCCTGCTGGAATATCTGGGAGAGATGGGGGGATACCTGTATCTGTACCGCGCCGGTCACCTTGGGGAACTTGCCCAGTTCCTCCTCCACACGGCCGATCACCGCCTCTGGGCCCACCCCCATCTTGTTCAGAATGGAGGGCACCGTCCCGCCTTCCTGCCTTAGCAGGGCGTACAGCAGGTGCTCCCCCTCGATGAACTGATGGCCTCTCTCGGCCGCCGCCGCTTGGGCATCGGCGATGGCCTCCTGTGCCTTCACGGTGAACTTATCGAACCTGATCATTCCCGATCACCTCCAAAAACTTTCGATAATCTGCCGGCTACCCCGGCAGAAATCGTTACCGTACGTCCTACGGCTCCCACATCTCAACAAATCTTTTAGGGTCTCACCTCTGTGTCATCGATACCTTTCCCTTTCGCCGGGGCCCTCCCGACCCCACAACCCGAGCATCAGATTGGGGTCGGAGAACAGGGCGATTTCCCCCCGGGAAAGGGGCACCAGGTCACGGCGATAGCTTCGGTGCACCTCCTCTATCTTCCTCTCCATCTCCTTGCGCAGTTCATCCATCTCCCTCTCCATGGAGGCTATCTGCTCCCTCAAGGACCTCACTTGGTCCCGGAGGTCGAGGATCATCTTCACCCCCGCTAGGTTCACCCCCATCTCCTGGGTCAATTCCTGGATGAGCCTGCAGCGCTCGATGTCCGCCTCCGAGTACCGGCGGCGGTTCTTGACCCGGGCGGGGTTGAGAAGCCCCTTCCTCTCGTATATGCGAAGGGTCTGGGGATGCACCTCCGCCAACCTGGCCGCCACGCTTATGATGTAGAGCGGCTCGTCACTTCCCACCTTTCTCTTCTTCCTCATGGCCATCACCTTATTCTTCCAGGAAGGCTCTGGGATTCTCCCTTTCCAGCTCCTTGAGCTGCTTGATGAGTTCCTTCTCTTTGGGGGTCAGCCTCTGGGGCACCACCACGTGGGCGGTGACGATCATGTCTCCCCGACCCCCACCTTTGGGTCTGGGCGCTCCCTTCCCCCGCAGGCGGAACTTTTTCCCGTCGGATGTGCCGGCGGGGATCTTCAACTTGACCCTACCGTTTATGGTGGGTATCTCCACCGTGGTGCCCAGCGCCGCCTCCGGGAAGGTCAGGGGAAGGTCAAGCAAGATGTCCCCGTCGCTCCGCTTGAAGTACTTGTGGGGCTTCACGTGGACCGTGACGTAGAGGTCGCCCGGGGCACCACCCAAAGGGCCGGCCTCCCCCTTTCCCGCGAAGCGTACCTTGCTCCCGTCCTTCACGCCCGCCGGGATCTTCACCTTTACGGTGCGCACCCGGTCCACCGCCCCCGTCCCGCCACAGGTGGGACAGGGGTTCTCTATCACCGTGCCCCTGCCGCCACAGGCGGGGCAGGGGCGGGAGAAGGCGAACAGCCCCTGATCGTGGGAGACCGTTCCCCTTCCCCCGCAGGTGGGACAGGTTTTGGGTAGGGTACCCGGCCTGGAACCGCTGCCGCCGCAGGTGGAGCAGACCGCCCTGCCGGATATGGTGAGGGGCACGGTGACCCCGTTTATGGCGTCCTCGAAGGAGATGGTGACTTCGGCGTGGATATCCCGGCCCTTGCGGGCCTCCCTCCTGCGGCCGGTGGCGGCCCCGAAGCCGCTGAAAAGGTCGAAGAGGTCACCCAGGCCTCCCAGGTCCCCCAGGTCCCCGGTGAAGGTGTACGTGCGGTATCCGGGACGGAAACCGGCGAAGTCGAAACCGCGGCCGCCCGCCCCGGCGAACATCCTGCCCTCGTCGTACTCTTTCCTCTTCTCGGGGTTGGAGAGGACCTCGTAGGCCTCGGTGATCTCCTTGAACTTCTCCTCCGCCTCCTTGTTCCCCGGGTTGGCGTCGGGATGGTATTTTCTCGCCAAACGCCGATAGGCGTCCCGGATCTCCTTCTGGGACGCGTCCTTGCTCACCCCGAGGATGGAGTAGTAGTCCTTGTACCCGTTCACCTTCCCTCGCCTCTCTTGGTGGATATTCCTACTGGATCACTTCGGAATGAGTTCAGGTTGAGTCGGACACTCCCGACCCTAAAAGGTGCGTCCGGCGAGAGGGGATGCAATCCTCATCCCTGCTCGCCATCGGCCTTACCCTCGCATTTGCTCACCGTTGCCCGAGCGGGCCTCAGAAGGGAACCCTTGAATTTGTACCCCTTCTGGTGGACCTCCACCACTGTCTCATCTTCGTGATCCTCGCTCACCACCGTCATCATGGCCTCGCAGACGTTGGGATCGAAGGGATGGCCCTCCGGGTTTATCTCCTCGAGGCCCTCGTCCCGCAAAAGCTTCATGAGCTGCTCATAGACCATACGGACTCCCTCGGCCAAACGATCCTCTCTGCCTTCGGAGTACTTCAGGGCCATCTCCAGGTTGTCCACCACGGGCAGCAGCTTGGCCACCAAACCCCGGTTGGCCTGCTCTATTATCCGGGTCTGCTCCCGGAGCATGCGCTTGCGGTAGTTCTCGAACTCCGCCTGGAGCCTCTGGAGGTCGTCCAGGTACTCCCGACATTTGTCGGTAGCCTCCTTGAGTTCTGCCTCCAGGCGAGCAACTTCCTCCTCCAGCCGCTCCCTGTCCCTCTCCTCACCGGCGTCCTCCGCCGGCTTCCCGGAGAGACCCTCTTTCGAGGCAGGAGCGGAAAGGTCTTTTAAGTCTTCGTGTTCCATCTCGGGCCTCTCGGTACCCGCAAAAGCAGTAGGTGCCTTGTTCTCCCTTTCTTCCATGGCCTCCTTTTCCTTGTCCGTCATGGCTCCATCACCTCTTTTTCCCTGTGAGGGGTTTTATGAGGGGCTGACCCCTCAAGGTCAGCCCCTCTCGTTTCTTCGATCATCGCCCCTGCAGGGGAGGTCATCACTTCTTGGACTCCTCCACCTTGATGGGGATGCGCTTGGGCTTGGCCTCCTCCACCTTGGGAAGCTCCACCTTGAGGACGCCGTCGGAGAAGGTCGCCGAGATCTTCTCCTCGTCCACCTTGCGCGGCAGGGTTATGTTACGCTCGAAGTATCCATAAGCCCTCTCGATGCGGTGGTAGTTCTCCTCCTTCACCTCTTTGGAGAACTTCCTCTCCCCGCTTATGCGCAAGGTGTCGTCCTCCAAGGAGATGTTGATGTCCTCGGCGTTGAGGCCAGGGAGCTCCGCCTCGACCACCAGCTTGTCATCGGTCTCGTACATGTCGATGGCGGGAGCCCAAGTCGCCGTCCCCATCTCCTCGGCGCCCCGGAAGAAGGTGCGCCTGAACAGCCGGTTCACCTCCTCCTGCAGGTTCATCAGGTCCCGGAACGGATCCCACCTCACGATCGCCATATCCGCTCACCTCCTTGGGGAAGTTTATCTTTAGGGGTCCTAAGACCCCCTAAACCTCACATCTCCTCGTAGTCAGCCTCGTCGATCACCTCGCCCTCGGCCTCCTCCGTGGCTCCGTAGCTGCCGTCTCCCTCGGGCCCGGTGGAGGCACGGGCGCCGCTCTCGGTGGCCCGAGCGTACATGTGCTCGGCCAGCTTGTAAGAGGCCTGCATGAGGATCTCGGTCTTGCGCTTGATCTCGTCCACGTCCTTGCCTTTCAAGGCCTCCTTAACGTCCTCGATGGCCTTTTCGATGGCCCGTCGGTCGTCCGGCGAGACCTGGTCGCCCAACTCTCGGAGGGACTTCTCGGTGGTGTAGATGAGGCTGTCGGCCTGGTTGCGGGCCTCGGCCTCCTCCCTACGCCGGCGGTCCTCCTCTGCATGGGCCTCGGCCTCCTTAATCATCCTCTGGATCTCCTCCTCGGTGAGGCCACTGGAGGGCGTCACCGTGATCTTCTGCTCGTTGCCCGTGGCCAGGTCCTTGGCGGACACGTGCAGGATGCCGTCGGCGTCGATGTCGAAGGTGACCTCGATCTGCGGCACGCCCCGCGGCGCCGGCGGTATGCCCACCAGCTGGAAGTTGCCGATGAGCTTGTTGTCCGCCGCCATGGGCCTCTCGCCCTGGTACACCTTTATGTCCACGCTGGTCTGGCCATCCGCGGCGGTGGTGAATATCTCGCTCTTGCGGGTGGGGATGGTGGTGTTGCGCTCGATGAGCTTGGTGAACACCCCACCCAGGGTCTCGATACCCAGGGAGAGGGGAGTCACGTCCAAAAGGAGCACGTCCTTCACCTCGCCCTTGAGCACCCCCGCCTGGATGGCAGCGCCCATGGCCACCACCTCATCGGGGTTGATGTCCTTGCGGGGCTCTTTGCCGCCCATGAGCTTGCGCACCAGGTCCTGGACCATGGGCATGCGGGTGGCGCCTCCCACCAGGATCACGTGGTCGATGTCCTTGGGTTCCAGGCCCGCGTCCTTGAGCGCCCTCTTGAAGGGTCCCACGCACTTCTCCAGGAGGTCCGCCGTCATCTTCTCGAACTCCGCCCTGGTTAAGGTCATGTCCAAGTGCAGTGGCCCCTCCGGAGTGGCGGTGATGAAGGGCAGGTTGATGTTGGTCTGGGTGGTCGAGGACAGCTCTATCTTGGCCTTCTCCGCCGCCTCCTTCAGGCGCTGGAGGGCCATCTTGTCCTGACGGAGGTCGATGCCGTGCTTGGCCTTGAAGTCCTCGGCCATCCAGTCGATGATGCGCTGATCCCAGTCATCGCCGCCCAGGTGGGTGTTGCCGGCGGTGGCCTTCACCTCGAACACGCCGTCGCCGATGTCCAGGATGGAGACGTCAAAGGTCCCTCCACCCAGGTCGAACACCAGGATGGTCTGGTCCTGTTCCTTGTCCAGCCCGTAGGCCAGAGCCGCCGCCGTGGGCTCGTTGATGATCCGGAGCACGTTGAGCCCGGCGATCCTGCCTGCATCCTTGGTGGCCTGCCTCTGGGCGTCGTTGAAGTAGGCGGGCACGGTGATCACCGCATCGGTGATCTTCTCCCCCAGGTAGGCCTCGGCGTCCGCCTTGAGCTTCTGCAGTATCTTGGCGGATATCTCCTGGGGGGTGTACTCCCGGTCGCCCAGTTTCACCTTCTCGTTGGTGCCCATCTTCCTCTTGATGGACATTACCGTGTTCTCGGGGTTGGTTACGGCCTGCCTCTTGGCCACCTGGCCCACTAACCACTCCCCCGTCTTGGAGATGGCCACCACGGAAGGCGTGGTGCGACCTCCCTCGCTGTTGGGGATCACCACCGGATCACCACCCTCCAAGTAGGCGATGACCGAGTTGGTGGTACCCAAGTCGATGCCCACTGCCTTTCCCATCTTCGATACCTCCTTCCGGAAGATTCTTTTTCGTCTTCCCCCACGGGCTCATATCCCGGTGGATAATCACCTCTTTAGTCTACTTTTTATATTACTCTTGACAATATGATTGTCAATATATCTGACACTTATTTTGATAACATATTCATCACTTGGGTTCCCCCCGCCAACTTATGTTACTTATGCAATTTTCGACTTTGGGCAGATGCCGACCATCACATCCCCCTCTTTATGCCCACCAAATAATGATTCCCTCTTCTGGGAAGCATTATTCATAGGATGACATAAATCAAAGGCCTTCTTTTTTCTATTGGATGATTGATTGGAGATTGGGCGCAGGACATATCATTACGTCGAACGTCCCGCCTCTCACCCTTTAAGCGCAGGTTAGCTTGACCGTTCGTGGGATTCCCCACGATTCCGCTAACCGTACGGATCAAGCCACCAAGTACTTCACGCCCAGGGCGATGAAGAGGCCGTGAAGGGCCAACAAGGGGTATATCATCAAAGCCGCGTTGAAACGGATGAAGGGAGGTTCGTAGAGATGGTGCATGGCCCAGGTGAAGAGCACCGCCCCCGGCCAAGCCATGGCTATGAAGAGCTTGAAAAGCCAGCTCTGTGACACCAGCAAGTTCACCACCGCCAGTGGCAAAAGCAGGACGCACAGGGGTATCATGGCGTCCAGGAGCCGCTTGGCCCCGAAGACCACCCCCGAGGTGCGGAACCCCGCCGCCCGGTCGAAGGGCACGTCGTTGGCCACGCTGGGCAGGTATAGGGTGGCGGAGAAAAAGAAACCGAAGACAAGGGGCCAAAGAGGTGGCCAAGATTCCGGCTGAGCCATCTTCCATCCGGCTACCAGGAAAAGACAGGCGCTGGAGGCGTTGGTGAGCGCGTCCAGGACCGGCTTGGCCTTGAAACGGAACCAGGGGTGGGAATAGAGCACCCCTATGACGAACATCCCGGTCCCCAAGAAGAAGGCGAAAGGGCGGTTCACCAGCAGGGCCACCCCCACACACCCAACGGCACTCAACAGGAACAGAAGAACCGTCTCTCTCCTTCCCATCTCCCCCGTCACGAAGGGCTGGTCGGACATGTGGGGGTCGCCCTTGTACAGATCGTTGTGGAGCCTATCGGATTCCACGTCAGCATAGAAGTTAAGGGCGCTGATGAAGAGGAATCCCGAGGCAAAAGAGATGTAAGCCAAGGCCAAGCGATATAACTCCAGCTGCCCCCCTCCCTCCGCCGCGGCGGCAAAACCCAAAGTCACGGGAAAGAGGAAGATCACCATGGTCCTGGGCCTCAAGAGAATGTAGTACTTGCGCAAGAATCGCCTCAGCGAGCTCGCTCCCTCTCTTGCCTCCGAGTCACCCATCACCATAAACACCCCTCTTCAAATACCGGTCCGCCCATGCCCATCCTTCAGTTTTGCTCTCGATACCCCACTTGAACCGCCTCCTCATCCACCCCCCATCTCATATAGCGCATTTCACCTCATGCTTGACCCATCCCGATTCCCAGTATTTCACACAGCTCCCTGATCCGCCAGCGATCGGAAACGAGGCCTTTCCCGAAAACCTTGGCAGCTCTCCCATTGCCCGACCTCGAGACGCTGCTGGATCAGGGCCTTCAAAGAGTCCCTCAGAGTCGATTCGCCACTTCCTGTACCCCATTTGCCTCATAATCCAGCCTTATTGACCCCCCTATGCGGGATCTCGCAATGGCAAGGGCTCGAGATGTCTCGTTTGCCCATCTCACTTTCCTTACACGATTCCTTCTTTCTTACCTGTTCTCAGCTCTCCCCACACCTTTGGCATGGCATTAGAATGTATTCATGAAGTGGGTTTTACGTGGTAAGTCGTCGCCTGGGAAAAACTTCCTTCCATTCGTGCCTCTTATCGGTCCTCGACTCGACAACTCGCGAGATATGGGTGGTTGGTATGGAAAAGACCGAGGGCTTTGAGATCGTTGTGGCCAAACATTCTGGCTTCTGTCCGGGGGTCAAGAGGGCCATCCGCATGGCGGAAGGGCTTCTCGAGAGTCGTGGAAAAGCTTATTCCCTGGGCCCGGTCATTCACAACCCAAAGGTGGTGGAGAACCTAGAGAGAAAAGGTCTGTTGATCCTTCCAGAGGACCCTTCCCGCTGGGATGACCTTGAACTGATAGGCGAGGCGGTTCTCATCAGGTCCCACGGCATTGGACCCAAAATAAGGGAGGAAATAAGGAAAAGGGGGGCAGAAGTGGTGGACGCCACCTGCCCCAAGGTCAGGAGGGCTCAAGAGGTGGACGAGGAACTGGTCTCCCAAGGCTATCACCTGGTGATCGTGGGAAACCCGGAACACCCCGAGATCAAAGCCATCCTGGACCGGTTCACCCAACCTCCCACCGTGCTCCCCACCCCCGATCACGCCGAGGCTTGGTTGAACAAGGGACCTTTGCCCCCTCGAGTGGCGGTTACCGCCCAGACCACCGCCGGGGAGGAGACCTTCCATCGGGTGGTAGAACTCCTTTCCTCTCACATCGCAGAGATAAAGGTGGTGGACACCCTCTGCGAGGTGACCAAGCGCCGTCAGAGAGAGGCAGCTGAGATGGCCCGTGCTGCCGACCTGATCGTCGTGGTGGGAGGAAGGAACAGTTCCAACACCCGTCAGTTGGCTCGCATAGTCGAGGGATGCGGCACCCCCGTGGTCCAAGTGGAAACGGCTGAAGAGATGGACCCCTCCGTCTTGAGGGGGAAAAGGAGAATCGGAATCACGGGTGGGGCTTCCACCCCGGACGAGGAAGTCAAAAAGGTAGCAATCAAAGTAATGGGAATCCGTTAAGCCGCGAGGGACTCATCGAGCCTTGAAGGCCGCCAATAAGATCCGCCGACAGATCTCTCCCATTTTCGGGTCCATGAGCTTGGACACGGCCAAATTGTACACGAACCTCTTGCCGTGAAGGAAAATCTCCTCTCCCGCCCTGGGGCTAGCTGGAAGCATCTCTCCCAGGGCCATTCGCAAGGCCACCGCCGCTGGGCGTCCGAAGGCCACGATCGTGTGAGGGTCGGTGAGATGTATCTCCTCCGCCAGATATTGAGAACATCGGCGTAATGCCCTGGCATCCAATCTCACTCCCGGACAACGCAAGGCAACAGTAAGACCAATCTCTTGATGGGAGAACTCTGGGGCGACCCTTTCCAGCTCTTCAAAGATCATACGCCCATGCTCGCCCCACGGATCGCCCCTGCTCGCTCCCGGGCCTGGGAGGCCGGCAATGAGCAATATCCTGACCTCCTTCTCGAACTTCCCCCACAAGCCGTTCCCCCCTCCAGGACACCTGCGGCAGGAGCCCACAAGGTGACGGAGATCCCCGAAGTCAGAGTCCCTTTTTGCCCGAAGGGCTCTCCTCAAAGCCTCCTTGACCTGAAACGGCGTGCCCATATCTTCGATTCTGCTGTTCAATTCTTATCCCAAAGCCGTGCAGAAATACTCATCCTCGACCCACCCTTAAATGTGGCCCTCAAGGACAGCTCAGGAGGAAAAGAGGCATTCTTGAATTCATAGCCTCTTTCACTATGGCCTCCCCTGACCTACGAGGGCGTCCATGGGCGACAAGCTCATCACCACGAATCAACTTCCTGATCAACTTCCTGAATTCTACAATATAGTGTATTTATCCTCCAAATTTA
>JACVJK010000011.1 GCA_015711955.1 Actinomycetota bacterium
CAGAGGAAAGGACGGCACTCTCGGGGATGGGGAATTCTGCAGCCCTTACATGACCCCGGAGGGCAAGGCCTTCGGGAGGACAGAGGAGAGCTTACAGATACAGCCCTCTGCTTACGGCCCCCTGTTGCGCAATCGTGATTTCCTCAGGCTTTGGGCCAGCCAAATGATCTCCGCCATGGGGGATTGGATCATCGTGGCGGTGCTCTTTGCCTTCGTCGATCAGCTGGCAGGGGGGAAGAGCTATGCCATAAGCCTGATGATGCTGGCCAAGTTCCTTCCTGCCGTGCTCCTGGGATTCCTGGCGGGAGTGTTCATCGATCGGCTGGACCGCAAGGCCACCCTGATCATCTGCGACCTATCGCGGGCCCTCCTTGTGATACTCCTGCCCTTCTCGCCCCACCTGGCCGTGGTCTGCCTCTTGGTTTTCGTCATCGAGACCTTCACCATCATCTACGGGCCCGCCAAAGACGCCAGCCTTCCGGATCTCATCCCCCAAGAGCAGCTCCTAACGGCGAATTCTTTGAACATGCTCACCATCTACGCTTCCATGGCCTTTGGCACCGCCCTGGCCGGAACCATCATCTCCTTTTTGGCCTATCTGGGGAGGGTGAACCCCGGCTTTTTCGGCAAGGTAGATCCCAACAAGGCGGCCTTTTTCGTGGATTCCCTCACCTTCGTCACCTCCGCCTACCTGGTCTACCGGATAACGGGCTTTCGAAAGAGAAGCCGGGAGGAACGAAGCAGGATAACCACGGGACAGGTGAGAGAGGATTTTCAGGAGGGGATCCGTTATCTCTGGGGATATCCCCTCACCCGCGTGGTCCTCCTCATGGCCATGGTCTGCTTCTTGGGGGGAGGCACCATTTACGTCCTGGCGGTGGGTTTCGTCAAGTACGTGATGGGAGGGGGAGACGCCACCTTCATGTACGTGCTCACCGTGCTGCTTTTCGGCATGATGGCCGGGTCGGTGCTGGCGGGGGTTTTCAGGAATAGGCTGCGAAAGGAGAAGGTGGTGGGTCTTGCCACCTCTGGCTTTGGTCTGGGAGTGGTTATCTTCTCTTTGGTGGTGGCCCGTTGGGTCACCTTTCCGGTGGTCTTTTTGGGTGGGGTGTGCATGGGCTACGCCACTGTGGGCATGATAACTCTCCTCCACGAGAACTTGGGGGAGGAGTTTCGGGGACGGGCTTTCGCCACCCTGCAAGTGGTCATGAGGGCTTCCATCTTCGTCTCCATCATAGTGGCGGGGCCCCTGGCCGACCTGATCACCGCTTTGGGCAGGAGAATAGGGTTGCCCTCGGTGTCTTTGCTCATTTTTCGCTTCGGAGGGTCGTTCAGGGGTGAACTGGATGGCAGGGAGGTGGATTTCACCTATCTGCTGAACGGACCCCAACTGATCCTTCTGGTGGGAGGAATCCTCATCTTCGCCGCCGGCGTCTTCGGCCATCGCTCTTTCGGGCGGATGTTTTCCTCCCGAAACCATGCGGTCGATCGGAGTCTCTGCGAAGTGCCTCCCTCGGGCTCGGCCGCTTCTGCGAACGATGAGGTGGATCCTCGTATCGCGAACCCCTCGAGCGAGGGTGAGGGCGAAGGTTTGGGAGAAGGCGGGTCAGCTCGGCCGTCCGGTTGAGCGGGCTCCTCGGGGCCGACGTTTTCGACCCGGGGGAATCGATATCGGTGGGCGGGGAGGAGAAATTAGATTTGTTGCGGTGAGATAAGGATTCAAGGGATCAGGAGACAAAAGCTCAAAAGATTGAGGAAGTTCTGGTCGGAGGTATGGAATTGCAGGGCAGCAGAAAGGTGCAGTTACCTTTAGCAGACGATGTGCGTTTTGGCCTGCGGGTGGGGGAAAGAATCCTCCTTCTTGGAGAAATGCTGGTGATGCGGGACCAGGCCCATCTCAGGGTAGCTTCTGGGATTTCCCGAGGTGAGAACCCGCCGGTGGATTTCCGATGCCAGCTGATATACTACGCCGGACCCACTCCTCCCCCCCCTGGCAGGGCGGCCGGCTCCTTGGGGCCCACCACGGCGTCGCGGATGGACGCTTACGTGCCCCTGATGTGCCGCCTCGGCGTGGTGGCTTTTTTGGGCAAAGGTCCCCGCTCCCCAGAGGCCCGGCGGGCCATGGCGGAGGCGGGAGCCCTTTACTTGGTGGCGGTGGGGGGAGCGGGCGCGCTGCTGGGAAGCAAGGTGAGGGAGCTGCGTGTCTTGGCCTACCCCGACCTGGGACCGGAGGCCATTTACCTGGCGAAGGTGGAGGACTTCCCCTGTGTGGTGGCTCAGGACGCGAGGGGAGGTTATCTTTTCTCCCATCTACCCGAGGGTTGAGGATAAGCACGGCCCAGGTTAGGGGGATGTCTGACCGGCTCCTGGACCTTCACTGACAGACAGCCGTTTGCGCCGTACATTCCCTCAAAGGGACGGTTCGGGGCATCCTCGCGCCCGATGTCGAACGGAGGGACTTGAGGAGTTAAAAGGGACTCGTTAAAGGTTTTCGCCGGAAAACCCCACCTGCTTTCGCGCAAAATCGTGACGGGCAATCCCAAGGTGGATCGGGTCGGGTATTTCTTGAAGTCGGCCCCTCGATGGCCTAATATGGGAAACGGAACTTATCTGTCAGTAACCTTTGGTCTCGGCGCTTCGAGTCGGCAGGTCTTGATGGGACGGAGTTAAGAGGGGGTGATACCGTGCACCACGATTTCTTCGAGGGCATCGAACAGGTAGAGGCCACCATGGCGGGGAAGAAGGCCAAGCTTCCCGTCTTCTACCGGAGCGCGAGGAGTTTCACCGCCATTTTCCCCGCCACGGTCCTGTCCTTGCGCCGGCTGCTTCCCGACTCTCGATACGTGCCCGCCCAGATAGCTCCCGGGGTCGGCGCAATACACCTCACCGCTTTCGAGTATTACGACACCGACATAGAGCCCTACAACGAGTTCGCCATCGGCGTTTTGCTGAACGACCCCCAAGTCATGCCCATCCCTGGTTACAACTTGCTCCGACAGCTCCTCAACCTCACCTTCTACACCTATATACATCACCTGCCGGTCACCACTGAGATCGCCTTGCGGGGAGGTATTGACGTCTACAACTATCCCAAGTTCATGGCGGAGATTGATTTCACCGACACCGAGGCCTCGGTGACCTGTGAGTTGAAGGAAAAGGGGGAGCTCATCCTACGTTTGGAGGGAAAGAAGGTCGACACGCCCCGAAGCGGGGTGATGAAGTACCTCTGCCACCTCTACCAGTACCGCCAGCCCCAAGGGGCCGAGTTCAAGGTTAACGCCATCCGTTACGCCATAGTTCCCGGGTTCGGCAAGGCTAGGCTGGAGCTCGGCGACCGCCACCCGGTGGCCTTGGAGCTCCGACAGACCCTCCTCTCCACCCAGCCGTTTATGTACATGTACATGCCGGAGATCCAGTGCATCCTCTACGGCCCGGACAGGCTATCCCTCCCGCTCCTGGTGAGGCTGCTGCGAGAGAACATGGGCATACCAGTGGAGCGGCTGGCGGAAGAGCTGGCGAGGATGGTGACCGAGGAGAGGTAAGAGCCCCATATTCCGGATAGCCCGGCTTCTCGCCGGCTAATCGACGGCGAGCGAAGTGGGGGGCGGGGGCTTGAGGAAGTTCGTTTTTGTCTTCGCGAGCTGGGAGACGAAGCGGGTCGTACGTAAAGGGCCGTTCTGCTCGACGAAAACCCCCGACCGAAGGAGTTCCCGATGCGTCTTTTGAAGATTCACGCCTGACGGGCGGGGAGGGCGAGTTAGAGGAGGTAATGGAGCATGACCCGGGAAGACGTGGGCGGGGAAATCTGGCAGCCCAACCTGGAGGACATGACAGTGAGCCTCCAGGCCCTGGGCCGCCTTCCCCGAGGCATGGTGAAGGAGACCCGCAAGGCGTTAGACCACGCCCGCCGTTTCGTGGATGAAGTGGTGCGTCCCCGAGCTCTGGAGTTGGACAGGCTGCTTCAGGAGGATCCACTTCATCTCCCTTGGGATCTGGTGGAGGAGGCGAATCGCTGGGGCCTTTACACCATGTTCCTTCCCCGGCTCTTCGGGGGCAAAGGATACAATTTACCAGCTCTTTCCTACGTTCTGGAGGAACTCGCATCCGCCTGCACCGGCATCGCCAACTTGGTGGGGGTTCACTATCTCGGGGTTGCCACCCTTACCGCCTCTTGGAACGTGAGGTTGATGAACCGGATAATGCGGGAGACGGTGGAGGGGGAAAGGAACGGGAGGCCATGCCTCATATCCCTGGCCATCACCGAACCCGAGGCGGGCACCGACGTGGAGGAGGTGGAGCTGCTCAAGAGGGCCCGGGTCACTTGTCGCGCCGAGCGGGTGCGGGGAGGATACGTGGTGAACGGCCGCAAGATATTCATATCCAACGGCCATCTCTCCACCTGGCACATGCTGGTGGCCTACGAGGACCTGGAGCACCCCGAAAAGGGGACGGTCATGTTGGCGGTCAGGACCGGCACCAAGGGTTTCTCCTTCGGCAGGGTAGAGCACAAGATGGGCCAGAAGGCCTGCCCCGCCAGCGAACTGGTGTTCGAGGACTGCTTCATCCCCGATGAGAACGTCTGTTTCGACCCCTCTTACCTTCGGAAAATGGAAAGGGCAAGTAGTTACCTGGGAGGCCTGCGCCGGGACCTGGAGGGATACACCGCCCAGGTCATCCACTACGTGGTCTCCACCTCCCGCGCGGGGGTGGGGGGATTCGCCACCGGCGTGGCTCGGGGTGCTTTCCAGGAGGCACTGCGCTTCGCCCTGCAAACGGAGTTGGGAGGACGCCGTCTCATAGAACACGAATGGGCCCGATGTGTCCTGGCGGAGATGTACAAGAACGTGGCGCTGGCCCGCCTTTCGTACGTGGAGACCAATTATGCCAACTCCCTTTACGGGATGTTCAGGATATTGCTCTGGAAGCCCACCTATTACCTCATGAAACTGATGCCTCAGGTCTTCTTCGATAGGGTGCTGCAGCCCGTCCTCCGCTGGGAAGGAACCACCCATCTTTTCCGCTGGCTCATGATGGAAGGTCAGAAGGACGAGGAGATACAGCGGACCTCCGGATGGGCTTCCCTCTCCAAGTTCGCCGCCTCCGACTTCGGCCTGCGAAACTGCCAGTTGGCCTTGGAGCTCATGGGGAGGTCGGGGGTGAGGCACGAAATGGCGGTGGAAAAACACCTGCGGGACTCCAAGCTGTTGCAAATCTACGAGGGCACCAACCAGCTGAACCGGTTGAACCTGTTTCACTGTCTGGTGGCCCGAGATTTCCCCGAGCTTCGCACTTTCGACGAGTGAGCCGCACCGCAGGGCTGGCGTTCGTTGAAGGGTCTATCGTGGGGGCATTCGCCGTGAGCGATGGCGGAGGCCTTTTGAGGTGGAGGATGGCAAAAACCTTCGAGGGGGTCCTGGCCCCAAGGGGATGTTGAAAGGAGTGGCCTGGAATATGTTTTCCGAGGGTTCGGAGCAGCTGAGGCTCGCCGAGCGCCTTGCAAAGGAGTTCGCCCGGGGAGAGCTGGAGAGGAGGAAAGAGGAGCTGGAGAGCTTCCCGCCCCGCCCGGGTTTGCGCGAGGTCTTGGCGCGGGCCTGGGAGCTGGGGTTCTTCTCGCTGGGCCATGGGGAGGAGGCCGGCGACGGGGAGAGCTTAGCCGTCCTATGCGCCGTCCTGAAAAACGTCGCCGCGGTGGACGCGGGTTTCGCTGCCGCTCTCTTCACCCACATCTTCGCTTGCCGGATCCTGGATGAGGCGGGGCGGGGAAAGGCCAAACCCCCATTAAAGCCCCGGGAGGGATCGAGGCCCTGTTTGGTGGCATTTCCCGTCTTCGACCGACCGGTGGAGGCGGCCAAGGGCTTGAGGGCGGAAAGATGCGGAGGGGATTGGAGGTTGAGGGGCGAGGTAGAGTTATTGGTCCTGGGAGCTTTGGCCAGTTATGCCCTCCTCCCCGCCTTCCTCGGGGATGAGGAGATGGTGGCCTTCTTCCTATGTCCCGTGGGAGGGGAGGGATGGAGACAGGGTCCGCCCGTCATGGGGTTGGGCCTGAGGTCGTGCCCCGCGGTGGACATAGCCCTTCAGGACGTGGTGGCTGATCCGGTGGGGGAGTTGGGAATGGCCGAGGAATACTTCGGGAGGGCGGAGTCCTGGCTTTCCCCTGCGGCTGCCGCCCTGTGTCTGGGGGTCATGGAAGGGGCATGGGAAGAGGCGGCGGAATACGCGCGCCAACGGGTCCAGGGGGGCAGGGAGATAATCAAGTGGTCGGAGGTGAGGATGATGCTCTCCTCCATGGCCTTGGCTTGTCAGACGGTGAGGATGTTGATAGGCCAGGCGACGAGGGAGCTGGGGGAGATGGGAGAGGGCTTCGGCCTTTCCTCTCGGGCCTGCCTGCTGGTGGCCCAAGACCTAGTAAGGGAGGTGACCTCCGACGGCATCCAGGTCCTGGGGGGCATCGGTTACATGAAAGACAGGGGTCAAGAGAAACGCTTTCGAGACGGACATCACCTCCTGTCCCTCTTGGGTTCCCACCCCCTACGCCGCTTGGAGTTCTTGGGGCAACTCCTCTGATCGTAGAGCGATTTTGTCCTCCCCCGGACGGGAAATGGGGACTGGGCGTATAGGGACGGGCTCTCGTCTCCTTAGTGCACGGTCCCGGTTCCACCGGCGGATGAATTCGTCTCGGAACGTAAAGGGAAGTGCCGACCGGGGCTTTTCGCTGCGGTTGCAAGGGGGTGCGCAGTTGTTAATCATACATTGGGGGTTTAGATTATATGGAAAAGGTCATGCCTGACGGGAGGCTGCTTTCTGTCCTGGGGCCGCTTTAAAGGGGCAAGGCCCTTAAAGCTTTCCACGGTCGAGGGACCGCTCGTTATTGGGAATGTGAAAGGAGGAAAGATGCCGCTGGATGCGGGAGAGCACTATGACCACATCACCGATGCCTGGATGCAGCTCATGGGGGACAACTTCCATTTCGGGTTCTTCGAGGAGGGCGAAAAGGACGTAGCCAAGGCCTCCGAGAGGATGGTAGATCGCATGCTGGAGCTGGTGGACCTGGACGAGGAGTCCCGCGTCCTGGACGTGGGATGCGGGATCGGGACCCCGGCCCTTCACATTCACCGCCGTTTCGGTTGTTACGTGGAGGGGATCTCTACCAGCCGCAGAGGGGTGGAGGAGGCGAATCGCCGCAGTCGGGAGATGGGATTTTCGGAGAAAGTGCGCTTCAGGGTGGCTGACGGGCAGGACAACGGAAGTCCCGATGCCTCCTTTGACGTGGTGTGGATCATGGAGGCCGCCCACCTCATGTTCGACAAGGCTCGACTGTTCTCGGAGTGCTATCGGGTCCTCAAGGACGGTGGGGTATTGGTGATGTGCGACATCGTCACCGCCAAACTTCTCCCACCCCATAAAGGGTTGTGGCATTTCCTGCGGCGCCTCCCCGACTACTATAGGCTGCTCAAGGCTTGGGGACCCGCCCAGCTTCCCACCCTGGGCAACTACGTGGACCGTTTGGTGGAGGCGGGTTTCGGGAGGGTGCTGGCGTTGGACATAACCCCATATGCGGCGCCCACTTTGTCCTGTTGGCGGGAGAACGCTCTTCCCTATCGAAACTCTGGCCTGGCCTCCATGTCCCCGGAAGAGGTGAACAACTTCATCAAGGCCTGCGAGATCCTGGACGGCTTTTTCCGCAGTGGCATCTTCGGATACGGCATGATCCGGGCGGAAAAGGCCGAGGCTTTCGGGTAGAAGGCCGGGCGGCGGCGTCCCCCGGGGCGAGCGAGGTCAATTCGACCGTCGCAAGGGGAAAAGCGTCTCATTACGCCATGGCGCCCCTCTGACAACGCTCACTGCGAGGAGCGGATTCCCTCACGCGGTTCGAGGACATCGACCCGGAATCCGCGGGGGAGACTGATCTGGGTCGTGCCACCTCTGAGGGCAGGTGGCGCCGGCCCTGCCGCCCAGGCGTTCCATGCCTGCGACCCGCTTCATTGGGGATTTCCACCGGATGAGCGGTCTACGTATGTGGTGTAATATTAACCTCTGGGAAACTCCAGGGGCTGTACCGACCCCGAGGACTTCCCTCTGACTAATGAAAACAGATGCCCGCCCCGCATTAAGATCGGTGGTGCCTCTTGGTCATAGCACGGGAAGCCGTTCGCGGGGCTGGATGGGAAAGGAGGGTAGGTCGAGAGG
The DNA here is from genome assembly GCA_015711955.1 of Actinomycetota bacterium. Classification (GTDB taxonomy): domain Bacteria; phylum Actinomycetota; class Geothermincolia; order Geothermincolales; family RBG-13-55-18; genus JACVJK01. Next base: position 8,188 of record JACVJK010000011.1, read on the forward strand.
GCATCTCGCCAGGCCCAGGCCTTCCTCGAGGCGTTGGGAGGAAACGAAGGAGGACGGCACCCGGTGATGAACAGGTTACGAGGATCGGGAAAGAGAGGTTTTCTCATCACCTTCGAGGGTGTGGAGGGTTCCGGCAAGACCACGCAGATGAACATGCTCCACGCCCACCTTCTGAGACTCAAGGTGGACGTGATCGCCACCCACGAGCCGGGAGGCACCCGAATCGGCGAGGAGATACGACGCATAATCCTCAATCCCGTATTCGGGGAGATGCATCCCCTCACCGAGGCGGTGCTTTACGCCGCCGACCGGGCCCAACACGTCCAGGAGGTGATCAAGCCCGCTCTGGATGAGGGCAAGGTGGTCCTATGCGACCGCTACATAGATTCTTCCCTCGCCTATCAGGGGGTGGCTAGGGGCCTGGGGCTGGAGGCCATTCGGAATCTGAACGAGTGGGTGACTGGGGACCTTTATCCTGACCTCACCGTCCTCTTGGAGATCCCCTTTGAGGTGGGTCTGCAGCGGCTGCGCAAGAGGAGGAAAGCGTTGGACCGCATGGAGGGGCAGCCGGAGAGGTTCTACGCCCACGTGCAGGAGGCCTACCGCTCCCTGGCCAAGCTGTTCTCCGCCCGCTTCTTGGTCCTCAACGGGGCTGAACCTCCGGATCGCATTCACCATCGCATCATGCAGGAAGTCCTTTCACTGCTCGGGTTGCAGAGATCATCCGAGTGAACCCTCGTAGGGGGGCCTGCCTCCGGGCGCATGCGGGGGAGGGGAGCAACGCCAAGGTCACGCTGTCGGGTAACTCGACGCGATTGTCCACTTGAGTGGAGGGTGGGTATTCTTCTCGTATGGGGGATGAGACCCGATCAAGGCCGTCTCGACAAGAGACTCAAAAGAGTGGCCGAGGTTCGAGATGCCCTCGGAAATGATGCGTCGTAAGGGAGGAGGCTATCCCTTGGCCGAACGGTGGGAAGAGGTCTACGGTCAGGAGGCAGCCATAGGGATCCTAAGGGGTTTTCTTAAACGAGGAGAGATCCCCCACGCTATGCTCTTTTTAGGCCCGAGGGGCGTGGGCAAGGCGACGGTGGCCCGTCTTTTCGCCGCCGCCTGCCTTTGCCCCTCTGGGGAGCCAGATGGTTGCCATACCTGCCGTAGGGTTCTGGAAGGGTTACATCCCGATTTTCATTACCTGGAACCGGTGGGCATCCAGATCCGCAAGGAGCAGGTGGACGATCTGGAAAGGGCCCTGCACCTCAAGCCCGTGGAGGGAAGGTGCAGGGTGGCGGTGGTGGAGGAAGCGGGGGCCATGAACATCCACGCTGCCAACGCTTTTTTGAAGACCTTGGAGGAACCGCCTCCAAGCACTTTCATCATCCTGGTGGCGGAGAGGGAGGAGGACCTGCTCCCTACCTTGGTTTCCCGCTGTACCGCGGTGAGGTTCGCGCCCATTCCGGGAGGAGAGATAGAGAGGTATCTGGTGGAGGTGGAGGGTTTGGAGAAGGAGATGGCCAGGGACTTATCCCGATGGAGCGGTGGAGTTTTCGGAAGGGCGCTGAGTTGGGCCAGGGACGAAAGGAGGCTGAGCTTCCGCTTAGCGGGGGTGGAATTCGCGGCCCGAGCTCGTCGTGACAGCTTGGCCGATCTTCTCCTTCGTTTGGCGGAGATGCGCAGGGAGTGGGAAGCTCACTCCCATGAGAGGCGCAACGAAGGGACCGTCTTCTCCGGGGAGGCCTTGGACTCCCGTAGCCTGGCATTTCTCAGGAAAAGGCAGGAGGAGAGGGCCAAAAGGGAGGCTATGCGCCGCAGGATGGAGGCGGTGGGGGATTTTCTGGATGGAATGGCCTCATTTTACCGGGATATAATCGTCTATGACTTGGTGGAGGCAGGGGGTGGAAGCCCCCTGACTCATCTAGTGAACCGGGGGCGTTTCCAAGAGGTGGAATCCGAGGCCCTCATTTTGGGCAGGAAGAAAGCGGTGGAGAACTTGGCCCTGGTGGAATGGGCGCGAAAGGCCGTGGAGAGCAACGTGGATCCGGCGCTGGCCCTGGATGCCCTGGCGGCCGGACTCAAGGGATGGGCGGCGCTGGCCAGGCGATGACCGAAGCCCCACATGGCGCCTCGGGTGAGCCGGCCGTGGCCGGTCGGGGCGCGGGGAGCAAGACGAGGAGGGGTTCTCTCTGACATGCCCGTGGTGGTAGGGGTCAGTTTTCGGAAAGGCGGAAGGGTCCGTTTCTACGACGCGGACCGACTGGTCCTCCGGGTGGGGGATGAGGTGATCGTTCCCACTGAGAAAGGGACCGCCTACGGCACGGTGGTCACCCCCCCTCGTCAGCTACCCGACTCTCCCAACGGGCCCAGGTTGGAGAAGGTGATCCGGAGGGCCACCGACCAAGACCGCCGTCAGATGGAGAAGAACGAGGTCCGTCGGGAGAGGGCGGTGCGCAAAGGGCTGGAGCTCATCGCCAAACACGGACTTCCCATGAAGCTGGTGGACGTGGACTTCCCCTTCGAGGGAGGTACCATCACTTTCTACTTCACGGCCGAGGGCAGGGTGGATTTCCGGGCCCTGGTGAGGGATCTGGCTTCCGCCCTCAAATCCAGGATCGAACTGCGACAGATCGGGGTGAGGGACGAGGCTAAGATGGTGGGAGGCCTGGGACCTTGCGGCCAGCCCCTTTGCTGTGCCCAGTTCCTCGACCAGTTCCACCCCATCTCCATTCGCATGGCCAAGGAGCAGAACCTTCCCCTGAACCCCGCCAAGATCTCCGGGTTGTGCGGGCGCCTCATGTGCTGTCTCCGTTTCGAGTACGACCAGTACCGGCGTTTCCTGCTGCGGGTCCCCGCGGTGGGAGAGGAAGTGGAAGTCCACGGGGCTCCTGCCCGGGTGGTGGCCCACGACGTCCTCCACGAGCGGGTTATCCTGGAGAGGGATAGCGGGGAGAAGTTGGTCGTGCCCGCCGAGTACTTCGGACCAGAGCCGGAGCTGGAAGACGTGGTGCCCGAGCCAGCGGAGGACGAGATCGTGGGGGACGAGGAGGTTTACGGGACCGGATGAGGGGCTTACACATCCGATCTTCCCTCCCTTTTCCCGTTCGTCCTCGATAGCGGGAAAGCGTCGAGTTCTTGGTGCCCGGGGAGGGAACGGGGGGTTCCAGCGGATCCCCGGTCGTTCGCCGCACGGGAGTCTCGTCCCCTCGCATGCCCCCCATGGTCCCCCGCTAATATAGCTGCGAGGACTTGTGGAACCCCGCTCCGTTTCAGTTGATGTCGCTTATCGACAGCTCAATTACCTTGTGCTATATATCTTTAACGGACAGAGGTCGGATTCCAGCCTTTGCCCTTGACCGGTGGCAAGGGAGGTTCGAGTAGAATCCTAAAAAACCGCTGAGTAGGGAGGGAGAAGTATTCCCCCGCGGTTAACCGGCCACAAGTCCCCTTTTCCCATCGCGATGGGGAGAGAGACGTTTTTTTCCTGCGGCGCTTGTAGGGCCAGGAAAGGCGCAGGAGGTCGGAGGGCTCGAGGAACTTCTGAACGTCGGAAGGGAAAGCCATGGTGGAGATAAGGTTTCACAGCTTGGGAGGGCAAGGAGCGGTCACCCTGATCCATCTGCTGGCCATGGCCGGCGATCGCATGGGCCGGTTCGTCCAGGCCTTCCCCTTCTTCGGCGCGGAGCGCCGGGGCGCGCCCGTGAAATCTTACCTGCGGGTGGACGAAAGGCCGATATACCTGCGGAGCCAGATTTACCGCCCCGATTACGTGGTGGTGATGAACCTCGGGCAGACGGAGATGGCCCTTTCCGAGGGCACCAAGGAAAACACCATATTCATCTTCAACGCCACCGAGGAGGAGGCCTCCCGGCTGAACCACATACCCTTCGAGGCCTACCGGGTGGACGCCACCTCCATTGCGCTGGACCTGGGCATGGAGGTGGAAGGGATGCCCCTGGTGAACATCCCCTTCTTGGGGGCCGTGGCTCGCGTGACAGGCTTGGTGAACATGGAGGCCATAGCGGAAGTCTTGAGGGAGAGCTATCCCCCGGACAGGGCGGAGGCGAGCTTGGAGGCGGCCCGGCGGGGCTTCGTCTCGGTGGTCAAGTTCAAGGAGGCGCAGGAGGAGACGGAGGACAGCAGGGCGCTGGCCGGAGGCTGAACCGGATCCTCCCCGGAGAAAGAGGGCGAATGTCATGGGACAGGATGAGAAAACGCGCAGGGTCGCATCCGTCCTGCCGGGTAGACCCCGGGAGGTGGGGGAGGAGATAGGCTTTCTCACCACCATCTCGGTGCCCTCGAAGGGCAGCGTGGGGTTGACCGGTACCTGGAGGACCTTCGTCCCGGTTCTGAGCCGGGAAAGATGTACGGGGTGCCTCATCTGCTGGGTTTACTGCCCTGAGGCCTGCATAACCCGGGAGATAGAGATAGACCTCAATTTCTGCAAGGGGTGCGGGATCTGTGCCGAGGAGTGTCCTCGGGGAGCCATCGCCATGGTCAAGGAGGAGAAGCGTTGAGGTTGGTGGAGACGGGAAACCACGTGGTGGCTCACGCCGTGCGCCTGGCCCGGGTGGAGGTGGTTTCCGCCTATCCCATAACCCCCCAGACCCAGGTGGTGGAGAAGATCTCCCGCTTCATCGAGGAGGAAGGGTTCGAGTGCGAGTACATACCGGTGGAGAGCGAGCACAGCGCCATGGCCGCCATGATCGCCGCCGCCGCTGCCGGGGTTCGCGCCTTCTCCGCCACCTCTGCCCACGGGCTGGTGTACATGTACGAGCTGCTCCACTGGGCGGCGGGCAGCAGGCTGCCCATGGTCATGGCCAACGTGAACCGGGCCCTGGGGCCGGGTTGGAACATATGGTGCGATCAGCAGGACACCATGTCCGCCCGGGACACCGGGTGGATCCAGATATACTGCTCCACCCACCAGGAGATCCTGGACACGGTGATCCAGGCCTACCGGGTGAGCGAGGACCCCTCCGTGTTCCTGCCGGTGATGGTCTGCTATGACGCCTTCACCATGTCCCACACCTACATGCAGGTGGATCTCCCCGACCAGGAGGCGGTGGACCGGTTCCTGCCGCCCTTCCGGTCACCCTGGAGGATGGACCCCCGCTTCCCCCTCACCCACGGCTCGGTGATATATCCCCAGGATTACGAGGAGACCAGGTTCTCCATCTACCGCGCTCACGAGGCGGCCAAGGAGGTCATCCGGCGGGCGGCGGAGGAGTACCGGGATTTGGTGGGCGGTTACCACGGGGACCTGGTGGAGACCTATTTCATGGAGGAGGCCGAGCACGCCGTGGTGGCGGTGGGGAGCCTGGCCCTGGAGGCCCGGGTGGCGGCAGAGGAGCTGCGCCGGGCCGGCCACCCCTGCGGGGTGGTGAGGATCCGCACCTATCGCCCCTTCCCATCGGAGGAGCTGAGGCGTTTGCTGGGCAAGATGCGTACCGTGGTGGTGCTGGACCGGGCGGTCTCCTTTGGGCTGGGGGGAATACTGGCGTCCGAGGTGAGGGCGACCTTGGGCGGCGAGGGGCCGAGGCCAGTGAGCGTCATCGCCGGCCTGGGGGGAAGGGACGTCCCTTACACTTTGATAGCGGAGAGAACCGAGGCGGCCATAAAGGGACAGGCCATGGAGGAGGAGTGGCCCACCCTGGCCTTGAGCGATCGCCATCGGGTAAGCAAGGAGGCCCTGAGGGCGCTGGGGGAGGTGAGTGAAGCTTGAGGATCAAGGACCTTCCTGACGAGGAATTGCTCCTGCCCGGAAACGCCGCCTGCCAGGGATGCCCTTCCTCCATAGCCCTGCGCCTCGCCCTCAAGGCCCTGGGGAGGAACACCCTGATGACGGTGGTCGCCTCGTGCACCTCGGTGCTCCAGAGTCCCTTCCCCGCCTCCGCTCTCGGGGTACCGCTGCTGAACATGGCCTTCGCCACCGCCGGGGCCTCCGGGTCGGGCTTGGCCGCGGCGGTGGAGAGGCTGGTCAGGAAAGGCGTGTACGCGGAGAGGCCCACCGTCCTGGTGTGGGCGGGGGACGGGGGCACCTACGACATCGGGATCCAGGCCCTCTCCGGGGCGGCGGAGAGAAACGCCGACTTCATCTACGTGTGTTACAACAACGAGGCCTATTCCAACACCGGTACCCAGCGCAGCGGGGCCACCCCCTACGCCGCCTGGACCACCAACACGGTGTCGGGCAAGCGGGAGTGGCGCAAGGACATGGCCCAGATCATGGTGGCCCACGGGATCCCCTACGTGGCCACCGCCTCCCTGGCCTATCCCATCGACCTGTACGAGAAGTTCCTGCGGGCCAAGGAGATAAGGGGCACCCGCTACATCGAGGTCCTGGCCCCCTGCCCCCCGGGGTGGAAGTTCCCCTCCGGGCACACCATAAAGGTGGCGCGGCTGGCGGTGCAGACCGGGATGTGGCTCCTCTACGAGCACCGGGAGGGTACCACCAGCTACACGGCGGGGACCCAGCGGTTGATCCAGGGAAAGGCCCGCCGGCTCCCGGTGGAGGAGTACCTGAAGGTGCAGGGGAGGTTCCGCCACCTCTTCCACCCGGAGAGGGACGAGGGGCGCATCGCCGAGATCCAGCGGCGGGTGGACCGGGTTTTCGAGACCCTCGAGTTCACCTACCGCATGAGGGAGCATATAATGGATATCGAGATGCTTCCCCCCAGGTAGGGCGAGAGGTCGGGCCGGCGTAGCTCAGCAGGCAGAGCGGCTCACTCGTAATGAGCAGGTCAGGAGTTCGAGTCTCCTCGCCGGCTCCATTTTTTATGGGTTTAAACCGGGCGAAGGCAAGCCCGCGAGCGCGGGAGCCGTGGCGATGGGCTATTACGACCTCTTCTACCTGTTCGAGAACGACCCCTCGGGCAAGGGCCCGGATTCCGGAGGCAGTCCCCGTGGGGCCGGAGGAGGCTTGACCACCGTGTGCCCCCGCTGCATCGCGCCCGTCCCGGGGCCGGTCCCGGAGACCGGCGGACGGCGGGCTTGCCCTGTCTGCCGGGCCCCCTTACTACCCCGGGCGTGAGCCATTGACCCGACTTCGCCTTCCGTGCCCGACCGGGGCTTCGTCGAAGGCACTGGTCGCTTTGTGGGGTGCCTGCCGCGGGGCGGAAGCGACGTCCTCTGTTTTTCGCTCGTCCTGATGACCGTCCGCCGACTTGGTCGTAATAAGCGGTGGCGACGAGGCTGCGCCGTTCCCCCGCCCTTTTCACCGCTGGCCCGCGGCGGGGGACCGTTCGCCGAAAGGAGCGGATCACCCCTCCCGGCCCTGTCGATTTAGGAAGCGAGAGCCCAGAAACCCCTGAGATTTCGAGAAAAGGAGGCGATGAGAGGTGAAAGGGAAGATGAGGAAAGTGGGGCTCCTGCTGGGGGTCCTGGGGGTGCTGGTGATGTGCATGGGAGGGGCGGCCTACGGTGAAGTGGAACGGGGCGTGACCGTATCCGCCAATGTCCTGCCGGTGATCCGCCTCACCGTCTCGCCCGATAAGGTGGACTTCGGGAGCATGGACCCCGAGAACCCATCCCGCACGGTCGCGTTAGGGGCCACCGTGTCCAGCAACCGCTACTGGGAGCTGACGGTGACCAAGGACGGGGACCTTTATAATGAGGAAGAGAACTACAGCATCCCCTCATCCCAGCTGACCTTCAGCGTGACTTCCTCTGACCAGAGGGTCACCTCCACCGGAAGCGGTGAGTTCGGGACCGGCCCGAACGGCACCCTCGTGGCGGCGGGGAGGCGGGGCGGCAACATCGGCCTCACAGTGAACTACCGGCTGGTGATCACCTGGGACGACCCGCCGGGCCAGTACTCCGCCACCCACACCTACACCGCCATGCAGCCGTGAGAGGAAGGGGTTGGGCCCGGGGCCCCGGCCCCGGGCCCTTTTCCTTTTTCCAAGCCATAACGCGACAGACGAGTTCCGAGGTCCGCAAGTCCTCGCTCGAGATCGACCCTTTTCGGCCCGTGATCGAACGCCGCCAAGGGATAAAAGAGGCATACAAGGGAGAAGGGAATCGAATCGGTGGGGAAGAAAAACCCCTTGAGGCCCGAACCCGCCCGGACGATATAGCATGGAGATGAAGGCGATAACGGCTCTGGTATTGGTGTTGCTCCTGGCCCTCATGGGCCTCCCGCCCCAGGAGGCCTCCGCACAGGCCTTCGACCTCACCGTGCTTCCCGCCAAGAACGAGATCACCGCCGCGCCGGGCACGGCGCAGGAGTTCACCATCACCGTGCGCAACCACGCCGCGGAGGCCATGGACATCAAGGTATACCCCATGGACTACCACGTGACCCCGGAAAACCAGTTCGTCTTCCAGGAACCGGGCCACTACACCTACTCCTGCGCCACCTGGCTCCGCTTCCCGCGGGAGGTGCTGCCCATGGGCCCCAACTCCGAGGCCCGACTGCCGGTGCGGGTGGAGGTGCCCCCCGACGCCGAGCCGGGGGGGCACTACGCGGTGGTGTTCTTCGAGAAGGTGCTCACCCCGGAGGAGATCGCCACCGGGGCCCAGCTGGCACCCCGGGTGGGAGCCCTGGTGCTCCTCACCGTGCCCGGGGAGATCGTCCGGGAGGGGAGGATAAACTCCTTCCGGGTGGAAAGCGACTTCCTCTCCCTCTGGGGGCCTTCGGAGGCCAAGAGGGAGGGCTTCCCGGTGCGCTCCCTCCGCTACCGCCTGGAGGTGGAGAACCCGGGCAACGTGCACATCACGGTCAAGGCCTTCCTCCGCTACCGGCCGCTCTTCGGCCTCGGGCGGGGCGAGGTGGAGCTGGGGGAGATGACCATCCTGCCCGGGACGGTGCGCGTCTTCGAGGGCCTCCTTCCCGACCCCCCCGCCTTCGGGGTCTACCGGGCCGAGGCGCAGATCCTTTACGGCAAGGACCTCTTCACCTTCGACGTGGAGAGGAGGGCGTCCGCCGGTTTCTGGGTCATCCCGGTGCTGTGGATCGTCATCTTCGCCGCCCTGGCGGCGGGCCTCTACTGCTTGCTGCGCAGGCTTCGGGGCAGGATACCCTGGAGGATCCGGCTGGAGAGGAAGTAGGGGCCTTTCGGGCTTCCCCGTTTCCCCACCCTCTTGTCAGGCGAAAGGCCGGAAGGTCACCGGGGGTCATCCACGAGGTCGCGCTCTCCGTCTACCTTTCTCGCTTTGTGGGGACCGCTCACCTTTTAAGGTGGTGGGGAAGGGAATCGCGCGCATCGTCCTTGAGGGGGGCGTAGGAGGAACGGGCGACATGAGATACCTGCTCTGCCGGCTTTGGTCTTTGTTTTCAGGCGATAACCCGGGAAATGGAGAGGGATTAAAGAAGTGGGACCGCGGCCGGAGGCCGCGGTCCCCGGAAAGAAGGGGCGTCGGAGGGGATTCGGTCGATTCGGTCAAGCCCTTCTCACATGGCCCGCTCTCCTTTCCCTCGCCGAGGCGCCGCCGTCATCAAAGGGGCACCACCGTGGTCGTGCCTTGGCAGGTCAAAGTGGCCACCGGCACGTTGCTCCGCACCGTGCCGTCGGGGAGGACCCGGATGCAGGTCCTCACCGTCACCCGCACGGTGACCCCGGCGGAGCTTCCGGCCAGGGCGGGGACGCAGGCGGTATAGACCGAAAGAACCGCCACGAGGACCGTCACCGCTATCAACGCCATCCCTAGCGTCCTGGCCGGCATCCTCCGCACCTCCTTTCCTCTCACTTCCTGAAACGGCATCTGGCTCCGCCGGGAGCATAGGTCCGGGAGGTGATTGGGGACATCCCGCAGGGGGATTCCATGGAAGGGTGCCATGCGACACGTCGTCCTGCACTCGTGAAACCGCCGACCTTGGGAAGGACGGGCGCTTCTTGAAACGTCTCCTGGACACCAGACCCCCGGGGGGAGGGTGGCGCAAGGTAGGCTGGGGGCGGGGTGGAACCCATCGGCGCAGCACCTAAGGCTGCCATCACCTGCGGGAGGAACCGCCGGTACCGGCCGACGCGAAAGCCCCATCACCCGGAAGCCGCCAAACCGCCACCCCCTTTTCGCCGGCCCCGAAAGACCGTGCCCCATGGCCGCGTCGGGGAAAAACTTAGAACGTCACCATCAGTTGATTATCCCCAAGTCGAGCCGCCTCTATCGGGGGCGGTCACGACCATGGATGGCGGTACGGGAGGAAGCGGGGTGGATAGCGGGCGTTCCGGGCGGAAGGCGGGTTTCTCCGGGCTTTCTTTGGGTTAGCCTTTGTGGGAACATGGACCAAGGCAAGGTGGCTTCAGGAGGAAGCCGGAGGGGGTCAGAGGAAAGGTGAGACCGGTGCTTTTCCGCGTGGGGGGTATCACCGTATACTCCTACGGGTTCATGCTCTTCCTGGCGTTCCTTGCGGGCATGTTCGTGACGGGACGGGAGCTAAAGCGGAGGGGATATGACCCGGCGGCGGTCTACCCGGTGGCCCTGGCCGCGGTGGTGGGGGGCGTGTTGGGTGCCCGGCTGTTCTACGTCGTGGGCCACTGGAGCGAGTTCTCGGGGAACTGGGGGGCGGTTTTCGACCTCAACGTGCGGGGCCTGGTCTTCTACGGGGGACTGGCCCTGGCCTTGCCCCTCTGCCTTTTGGTCAACCGCCTCACGGGGGTGCCGGCGGCGGTCATGGCCGACTCGGTGGCCGTGACCATGCCCCTGTCCCTGGCCGTCGCCCGGATCGGGTGCTTCCTCAACGGCTGCTGCGGGGGAAAACCCTCCGGACTCCCCTGGGCGGTTACCTTCCCGGGTTCCGCCGCGCCGGTACATCCCACCCAACTTTACGAGCTGGTCCTGGACCTGCTCCTCTTCGCCTTGATCCTCAGGGCGAGAAAGGGACTGAGGAGCGGATGGGCGGCCTTCCTTCTCTTCCTTTCCGGTTACGGGCTGGTGAGGTTCCTGGTGGAGTTCTTCCGTTACCACCCGAGGGAGGGCGGCACGGCGTTCTTCCAGCTTTCGAGCCTGGCCTTGCTCTTGGGTGGCGGGGTTCTCTTGTTCCTGAGGGAGAGGTCGGCCCGCCGTAGGGTTTCTCTCGCGTTGGACTCGGCCTCGGCCGGGGAGAGCGCCCCGGGAGGGAAGGATCCAGGACGGGAAGAGGAGGAGTTTAGCTGAGGATCCCCAGCGCGCGCCGCAGGATCGGATGGGAAAGGGGTGCTGAGGATGACGGGCGAAAAGGGAGAGACGATCTTCCGGGAGGAGCAGAGGGTTGCCGAGACGAGATGGGTGCTCCTCGTGTATTTGGCGGCGCTGGCGGCTTGGGGTTCCCTGCTGGCGCAGGTGGTCCTGGGTTGGCCCGATAAAAGGAGGCAACCCTTGTGGCTCTCGGGACTTCTGGCCCTGGCGTTCGGGGTGGTCTTCCCGTTACTGTTCCGTGACTCCCGCCTGGTGGTGGAGGTGGACGAGGAAGGCGTGTCCTTCCGTTACCACCCTTTCCACTGCAGGCCCCACCGGGTCGAGGGGTCCGAGATCGTCTCGGCCCGGGCGGTGACCTACCAGCCGTTGCAGGATTTCGGCGGCTGGGGTATCCGCATCGGCCTGGGTCGGAGGAAGGCCTACACCGTCTCGGGCAACAGGGGCGTGGAACTGGAGCTCTCAAACGGTTGGAGGTTGCTGCTGGGGAGCCGCCGTCCCGAGGAACTCTTGTCGGCGGTGCGCCAGATCACCGAGGTGAAAAGGCAGCCACGCTAAAGAACCTTGCGATCGGGTTTCACGCAAATCATCGCTCACGACCGAGTTGGTGACGAGCGTTATGTCCAGCTCCCACGGTAAATGACGTCCCCGCCAGGTTCCTGCGGAGCGAGCCCGGACAGTTGCCGGCGTTTCTCCAAGATTCTTTGGAGCCTAGTGATGTGAGTCCTTCCGGTTCACATCACCCCGCCGAAAGACGACGAAGAAAACGGCGGTCGGCGGCAGGGTCCGATCGCCGGCTCCCGGCGGATTTTCCGATGAAGACGCCCCGGCCCCGTTTCGGTCTTATTTTTTGTCCAACTTCTCCAGGCGGAGGGCCTTGAAGCCGAAATACACCACGGCCAGGATCACCACGAAGTCGATGAGGGCGCTGATGAAGGCCCCGTATCGGAAGACGGCGTTGTTTATGGTGAAGGTGAGGTCCCCTACATTTGCCTTCCCGGCCACCATGGCGATTATGGGGCTGATCATGTACTCGATGAGCGATTTGACGAGGGAGCCCACGGCGGTTCCCACGATGAAGCCGATGGCCAGCCCCACCACCCCTTGCTTCCTCACGAAGTCCACGAACCCCCGCAGCGGCCCTTTCTTCGCGGCCTCCTCCTCTTTCTTCTTGGCCTCCTCGGCCACGGGATAGCCGCAGTTCGGACAGGCCTTGGCGAGCCCCGAGATCCCCTTGCCGCACTCCGGACATTCGGTGATGGCCATCTCCCACCTCCTTTATCCCATACGCCCAACCGCCGCCAGCCTTGCGCTCTGCCGGTCTCTCGATATGTATGCGACCTCCGTGGACGCTCAACGAACGCGACCAGGTAGCGTCCCATCGCCCGCGAGGCCCCTCAAAGCCCGTAGGAGCGGGCGATGATCTCCCGCATGATCTCCCGGGTGCCGCCACCGATGGGTCCCAGGCGGGCGTCCCGGAAGGCCCGGGCCAGGGGATATTCCTCCATGTAACCGTAACCCCCGAAGACCTGCAGTGCCCGGTCCGCCACCCGGCAGGCCAGGTCGCAGGTGTAGAGCTTGGCCATGGCCACCTCCTTCACCGGGTTCTTCCCCTCCAAGTAAAGCTTGAGGACCCGGTAGGTGAAGGCTCTCCCCAGCTCGATCTCGGTGGCCATGTCGGCGAGCATGTGGGAGATGGCCTGGAACTTGCCGATGGGCTTCCCGAAGGCCGTCCGCTCCTTGGCGTACTGGAGCGCCTTCTCGAAGAGGAACTGGGAGGTCTCCACCGCCGCCAGGGCAATGACCAGCCTCTCCCAGACGAAGTTGGCCATGATCTGGAAGAACCCCCGGTTGACCTCACCCAGCAGGGCGTCCCCCGGGACGCGGCAGTCCATGAAGGAGAGCTCGCCGGTGTCCGAGGCCTTCCATCCCAGCTTCTTCAGCTTGCGGGAGGTCTCGAAGCCCGGCGTTCCCCTCTCCACCACGAACTGGGAGATGCCGCCGTAGCCCTTGTCGGGGTCGGTCTTGGCCGCCACCACCACCCAGTCGCAGCGGACCCCGTTGGTGATGAAGGTCTTGGAGCCGTTGAGGATCCAGTCGGAGCCGACCCGGCGGGCAGTGGTTCGGATTCCCGCCACGTCCGATCCCGCCTCAGGCTCGGTGATGGCCAGCGCCCCCACGCTCTCCCCCTTGATCCCCGAGACCAGATATCTCTGCTTCTGTTCCTCGGTGCCGAACTTGCCGATCTGGGGCATGGCGATGGAGATGTGGGCCCCTATGCCCGCCGCCACCCCGGCGGAACCGCAGCGGGCCATCTCCTCGTGGAGCACCGCCTCCGCCACCGGGTCATCGTCGCCGCCGTATCTCTCCGGGAAGGACATGCCCAAGAACCCCAACTCTCCCATCCGGCGGTAAAGATCCAGGGGGAACTCCTCCGCCTCCTCCCAGTCGTCCACGAAGGGGACGATCTCCTTCTCGACGAACTCCCTCACGCTGCGGCGGAACTCGTGGTGTACGGGTTGGAAGATCTCGTGGTCCCGATGCACCTCGTTCATGCCTCTCCCTCCCTGTGGTCTTCATGCCTGCTCGCTCGCGGACCGGGAATGAGCCCCCATTCCCTCAAGGATGACATTTTCCACCTCATCCTGGACCAAGCCTTCCACGCGCCCGACTCGCTGCCACATCGTTTCGGGTCCTCGGCAAGGATAAACGAAGCGTTGGCGCAAGCACTTAAGGCTTGTTGCGTGGCGAGACCTCGAGACATTCCCCTCAAAAGTTCGATTTGAGCAGGCTCGTCCTGCCCGACACGCGCCTTTCCACTGCGGGGTTCCGCCCCTTGATTATATACCTGAGGGGCGGGGCGTTTAATCCCTGGATGAAATTGGGAATAAGGATGGTATAACTGGGAGGGGTGGAGTTCCCAAAGGCAGTTCGGATGCTTGGCTGAGGATGGGGAGATCCACGAGGGGCTTCGCGTTTGGAGGCCATCGAGACCATTAATTGTTGGGGAACCCATTAATTGTTGGGAAACCCTAAAGTGGGGGGCTTGCGTTGCCCGAATAGATGAGAGTGGGAATCCGAATCCCTTGATGGCTTTCGTCTCATATGAATAACCAGGGTTCCCGGTGCCCTTTCCGGGTCTCTTTCCGGGATAGGGGGTTTCCTTTTCGGCGTCTTCCGAGGAGGTAAGGGGATGACCAGGGTGCTGGTGGTGGACGACGATCCCATGGTGACCCGGTTGGTCCGCATCAACCTGGAGCTGGAGGATTTCCAGGTGGAGGAGGCCTGGGACGGCAACACGGCCCTGAGGATGATGAGGGAGAATCCCCCCTCCGTCCTGGTGCTGGACATCATGATGCCCCGTATGGACGGTTGGGAGATATTGCGACAGGTGCGGGAAGACCCGCGCCTGAAGGACCTCCCGGTGGTCCTTCTCACCGCCAAGGTGCAGGACGAGGACATGGCCAGGGGTTGGAGGATGGGAGCCGACGGGTACATCACCAAACCCTTCAATCCGGTGGGCCTGGCCGACATATTGAGGGAGGTCCTTAGCCGCACCCTGGAGGAGAGGAGGAGGCTGCGGGAGGAGGAGCTGGACCGCCTGAGGGATCTCATGGAGGAAGAGGGATGAGCCCCTGGGGCAAGGGGGCAAGCCTCGGAGCTCGTTCTTCCCCTCCGGAGACGTGGCAGGTTTCGGGTCGATCACCAGGTTTCGGGTCGATCCTTCGTTTGACTGGAAACGGCCAGCGTCTTTCCATGAGACCCCAAAAGGCCCGGTGTCCTTCAGGGGGTTCTCGGGACAGCCTCATTCCCGCTACGTCAAGGCGCGTCAAGGTCTTGGCGGCTGTGGGCCGTCGAGGTAGAAGTCGAGTTGATTTGGTCTTCTCCTGCGGGGACGGAAGGCGCATTCCCGTTCCCTTGGCGTCGGTCCACATGGGTCTTCGCGGTGGCGGGGGTCCGTCGGCGCGGGGTTTGGGAGATTCCCTCTCGCGCCGGGCGATGAGGGCCTGAGGGGCTTCGGATGGCAGAAAGGAGGGGTCATGCCCAGGATCGTGGTGCTCTCGCCCTTGCCGGAGGAGATGGTGCGGGGATTTTTCGTCGGGCAGGAGGGCGCGGAAAGCCTGGAGGTCTCCGTCTACCGTGGGGAACCGGGACCGGGACTGGTGGAGGCGGTGCGGGGAGCCGACGTCATCATCGGGGACTTCACCTTCCGTTTGCCCATCGACGCCGAGGTGGCCGAGGCGGCGAGAGGATGCCGCCTGATACAGCAGCCCAGCATCGGTTACCAGCACATCGACCTGGAGGCCACCCGAAGGGCGGGTATCCCGGTGGCCAACGTGGGAGCGGCCAACGCCGTTGCGGTGGCGGAGCACGCGGTGATGTTCATGCTCATGTTGCTCAAGAACGCGCTTTATTTTCACCACAAGACGGCTGAGGGCCAGTGGGCTCAGCAGGACATGTTCACCGTAGGATGCCGCGAGCTCCTGGGGAAGACGGTGGGCATCGTGGGGATGGGCCACATCGGGAGGGAGGTAGCCGTGAGGCTCAAGCCCTTCGGCTGCCGGGTGCTGTACCATGACCTCAGGCGGCTGGATCCCGAGCAGGAGAGGGAGTTGGGTGCCGATTACGCCAGCCTGGAGGATCTGCTGCGGACCTCCGACATCGTCACCCTCCACGTCCCCCTCACCCCCGAGACCCGGCACCTCATAGACGGGGAGAGGATAGGGATGATGAAGGAGGGAGCGTACCTGATCAACCTGGCCCGGGGTGAGGTGGTGGACGAGGAGGCCCTGTACCGCGCGTTGAAAGAGGGGAGGTTGGCTGGGGCGGGTTTAGACGTCTTCTCCCGGGAACCGGTGGACCCGGACAACCCCCTGCTCCGTCTGCCCCAGGTAGTGCTCACCCCTCACACCGCCGGGGGCACCGACGAGAGCCGTTTGCGCATGATCCAGGTGACGGTGGAGAACGTGAGGAGGGTGCTTGCGGGGGAGAAGCCCCTGCACGTGGTTAACGGGGTGGAATGAAATCGAAGGCAAGAGCGGCCGGATCGGCCCGTTTTCCTCCTCCAGGGCCCAGAAGTCCAGGAAATAAGCCATTCGCCCTCACGTTTTGCCAGCCGGGGCGATCATCGGGGCGGTCAAAACGAAAGCGCGGCCACGCTGGGTTGTCCGAAAAGGAAATCCCATATCATATCTGGACACGAGGCATATCTGGACACCTGGCCGCGGTGGCCAAGGCGCCTGGAGGTGGAGCGGATGAGGTATTCCCAGCCGATTATGAAAAGCGCTCTTATGGACAGGGTCACGCAGGGGGGGTGAGGGGATGGACTGCGCTCGCTTGGTGGCAGAGGCGTTGGTGTCCATGGGGGTGCCGAGGGTATACGGGGTTTGCGGGACCTCCAACGTGGCCTTTCTCGACGCCCTCTACGACCGCCGGGGACTGATAAGGTATATCTCCTGCCGGCATGAACAGGTGGCCGCCGCCATGGCCGACGCCGAGGGAAGGCTCACCGGAAAGCCGGGGGTCGCCCTCACCCATTCCGGTCCCGGGACCCTCAACGCCCTCATTTCGGTGGCCAACGCATACAAGGACTGCAGCCCCATGATCCTCTTGAGCGGAGCGGTGAAGCGCAGGCTCCGGGGGACCGACGGGATGCTGGAGGCGGATCACCGGGAGATCTTCCACACCCTGTGCCGGGCGGTTCTCAGGATCGAGAGGGGAGAGGAAGCGGCGGAGGTCATGGAGGAGGCCTATCGCCGAGCGGTATCGGGACCGCGGGGTCCCGTGCTGGTGGAGGTGCCCGAGGACGTCTGGAGGGAGGAAGCGGGGGAGGGTGCCCCTTTCCGTTTCCACAAAGAACCGCCTCCCCCTTTCTCCCCAGAGAAGGCCGCTGAGGTGATGGATAGGATGAGGGAGGCCTCCCGGCCCCTTCTTTTGGCAGGAGGTGGGGTGGCGGCCTCGGGTGCCTCTTCCCTCCTGGAGGAGCTGGCCTTGAGGCTTTGGGCCCCGGTGATCACCACCGGCAACGGGCGGGGGGTCCTGCCCGAGGACCACCCCCTTTGTTTGGGGCGAGCGGGATTCGGGGGAGGAACCGTCCCCGCCGACGCCGCCCTGTCGGAGGCCGACCTGATCCTGGGAATTGGCTGCACCCTGTCCGATGCCCTAACTTACGAGTACACTCTCCCCATCAAAGGGGAGGCGATCTTGGTGAACATTGACCCCGGGGCGGCCGGTGGCTCGCCGTATCCCGTGCGCGAGGTGATCCCGGCGGATGCCGGGGAGTTCCTGTCCGCCTGCCTGGAGTGCTTGGGCGGCGAGAGACCCTTGGCCCGAAAAGAGTGGTGGGGTTTCCTGGAGGAGAAGCGGCGCCAGTGGGAGGGGCTCCTCCGCCTGTCTTCCTCCTCGGACAGGGTGCCCCTCTCCGGAGGACGGGTCGTAAGGACGCTGGCCCGGTTGCTCCCGGAAAGGAGAGTGGTCACCGCCGGCATGGGCACCCACGTGCTCTATGCCATCGATTTCATTCCCTGCCTGGAGCCCTTCTCCTACCTTTCCGCCGCCAACTTCGGGGCCATGGGCTTTGGGCTGCCCGCCGCCATGGCGGCGGCGCTCATATA
Source organism: Actinomycetota bacterium (assembly GCA_015711955.1). Taxonomy (GTDB): domain Bacteria; phylum Actinomycetota; class Geothermincolia; order Geothermincolales; family RBG-13-55-18; genus JACVJK01. The sequence goes on from JACVJK010000011.1 coordinate 25,908, forward strand.
CCCCGACCGACCGGTGGTGGCGATACTGGGAGACGGGGAGTTCATGATGACCCTGCAGGACCTGGAGACGGCCTGCCGGGAGCGGATACCGGTGAAGGTTCTGGTTATGAACGACTGCATGTACCGTGTGCTGTACCTGCGTCAGAAGTTGCAGTTCGGGGGCCGGGTGCTGGGAACCTGCCACGGGAACCCGGATTTCGCCGCGCTGGCCAGGACCTTCGGGGCGGAGGGGTTCACGCTGCGGGAGCCGGCAGAGGTGGAGGGGATACTGGAGCGAACGCTGAGAAGCACGAACCCGGTGGTGGTGGACGTGATCATCGACCCCGACGATCTTCCCCCCACCGACCTGGAGGCCACCCTCAGGATGAGCATGGAATGACAAAGGGCTGGGTCGAACCGGACCTTCGGGACCTGCTTCCGGAGGCGTGTGGTCCCTGGAAAGGCCGAAGGGGAAATGACGTCACTCCGAAAGAAGTGCTTACAGGAGGGTGGTGGCGGCAAACCTGAGGTCTGCTACCGACGAATCCCGGGCTTCAGGGCAAGGAAGGGATGTCTTCCGGTACGAGGGGGTTTTCTCGGGGTTGTTGGGGGATGGGCTGCCGGGAAATCCCGTCAGCGGTTAGAATTTTTTCCCGTAAGCGCCTTGTTTGAGGGTGAAAATTTCCGTGGGGTTCGTCGGTCTGAGCCGGTGAATGGATCGCGGGGCAGGAGGGGTAATTTTGACCGTGGAAGGGATGTTTGAGGTCAGGACCACCTCCCGGGTCCAGTTCCTGGACATAACCTCCGCCGTACAGCGAGAGGTCACGTCCTCGGGGGTGACCGAAGGGGTTTGTTGGGTTTACGTGCACCACACCACGGCAGGGGTGACCATCAACGAGAACGCCGACCCCTCGGTGGTGGAGGACATCATCCGGACCCTGGAGCGGTTGGTTCCGATGAGGGGGGACTACCGACACGCGGAGGGGAACTCGGACGCCCACATCAAGGCGAGCTTGATGGGCTTCTCCCAGGCCATACCGGTGAGGGACGGCAAGTTGGCCCTGGGCACTTGGCAGGGGATTTTCCTTTGCGAGTTCGACGGACCCAGGCGCCGGAAAGTGTCGGTGACGGTCACGAGCGCACCTTGATTTGCTGGGTTTGAACCGGTGAGGGGAGGAAGAGGATGGACGAGTCCGTCCTGGAGCACCCGTTGATCACCTTCACCAGCGACTTCGGTCTGCGCGAGGAATGGGTGGGGGTGGTGAAAGGGGTTATCTACTCCATTAACCCCAGGGCCAAGGTCATAGACATCACCCACGAGATACCCCCCATGGACATCGGTAAAGGGGCCTTCGTGCTTGCGGCGGCCCTTCCCCACATGCCGGTGGGCGTTCATTTGGCGGTGGTGGATCCGGGAGTGGGAACAGATCGGGGGGCCCTGGTTCTGGAGGCGGAGCGAGGGGATCTTTTGGTAGGGCCCGATAACGGGCTCTTGCTGCCGGCGGTTCGACGCTTGGGGGGGATTCGCCGCTGTTTCTTCATCGAGAACCCCGCCTTTTTCCGGCAGCCGGTGCATCCCACCTTCCACGGGCGGGATATCTTCGGGCCGGTGGCCGCACACCTCACCTTAGGCTTTCCCCTGGAGAAGCTGGGAAGGTTCGGGGACGTGAACGGATTGACGGAGCCGCCGTGGGGTCCGGCCAAAAGGGGAGAGGGTGCGGTTTATGCCCAGGTGGTGGACGTGGACCGTTTCGGCACCCTCAGGCTCAACGCCCAGCCTGACGATCTATCGGCGTTGGGGGTGAGAAGGGGCGACGAGCTTTTGATCATGGTGGCGGAGGAGACCTTCAGGGCGCCCTACTTGAGGACCTTCGGCGAGGTGGAGAGAGGAAAGCCATTGGTGTTCGACGATTCCTCCGGGTTCTTGGGAGTGGCTCTCAACGGTGCCGATCTTGCCTCTCGATTGGGGGCAAAGCCGGGCGACGCGGTGATAATATACGTGCCTGCCGCTCGATGATGGTGGTGCCGTGGTCTATCCTTGGCAGGGCGATGCTGGATGGAACGGGTGTTGAAGTTAAGATCATAACCAGACAGGCGACGTTGAAGGACCAGCCCCCGATCGTTAGTATCGGCTCGCCTCCTTCATGGGGCAAACCAGCAGGAGTCCTGCCAAGCCGTCCCAAAAGGGGTTTTCCGCGGGCGATAAGGGTCCAAACGAGATAGGTCGTGGGAGGTGATGAAGATCAAGGAGTGCAAGAACTACGAGGAGAACATGAGAAAGTGCAACTGCACCTATGAACCTTGTTCCCGCAAAGGGTATTGCTGCGAATGCCTGCACTATCACAGAACCATGGGGCAGTTGCCGGCGTGCTTCTTCCCTCCCGAGGTGGAAAGGACCTACGACCGTTCCATTGCGAGGTTCATCCAATCTCGGAGGTGAGTCGGGCGGGGCAACGTGGTGAAAAGGCGGCGGACGACGGTGACGCAAGGAGGGTGACATGGAAGAGGTATACATCGTGGCAGGGTGCCGTACCCCCATCGGGAGGTTCGGGGGATCCCTCAAGGACTTTAAGCCAGTGGACCTGGCCGCCCTGGTGATAAAGGAGACCTTGCGCAGGGCCGGTTTGGAGGGAAAGGACTTGGACGAGATCATCTTCGGGCAGGTGGCAGTGCGGTATGACGAGCTCTGCATGCCCTCCCGCGTAGGTGCCCTCAAGGCGGGAGTGCCTTACACGGTGCCGGCCAACATGGTGGGCAGGGCCTGCGGTTCGGGGATGCAGGCGGTCATCGACGCCACTAGGGCCATAAAGATGGGCGACGCCTCGGTGGTGCTCGCCGGAGGCGTGGAGAGCATGAGCAACATCCCGTATTACAACGATGACCTGCGCTTCGGGAAGAGGATGAGGGCCAGCGAGCTCAAGGACGGCCTCACGGACATCCTCACTGACCCTTACAACGGACTGATCATGGGCCTCACCGCCGAGAACGTGGCCGAACGCTACCAGGTCTCTCGGGAGGACCAGGACGCCTACGCCCTGGAGAGCCAGCGCAGGGCCCAGGCGGCCATCGCCGCCGGAAAGTTCCGTGATGAGATCGTGCCGGTGGAGGTGGAGACCCGCAAGGGAAAGGTGGTGTTCGACACCGACGAGCATCCCCGGCAGACGACCTTGGAGGAATTGGCGAGCCTGTCCCCGGCCTTCAAGAAGGACGGCACGGTCACCGCTGGCAACGCCTCCGGGATCAACGACGGGGCGGCGGCGGTCTTGCTCATGAGCGAGAGCAAGATGAGGGAGCTGGGCAAGGAACCCTTGGCCAGGGTGGTCTCATACGCCTACGCGGGGGTGGACCCCGACATCATGGGCATAGGGCCCGTTTACGCCGTCCCCAAGGCGCTGGAGAAGGCGGGACTCAAATTGGAGGAGATCGGGGTGGTGGAACTGAACGAGGCCTTCGCCGCCCAAGCCTTGGCCTGCATCCGGGAGTTGGGTCTCGACCCCGAGCGGACTAACATCTACGGAAGCGGCATAGCCCTGGGTCATCCAGTGGGAAGCACAGGGGTTCGGATAATTCTCACCCTTATAACGGCCATGAAGGACCTGGGCGTGCGCTACGGCCTGGCCACCCTCTGTTGCGGAGGCGGCCAAGGGGTGGCGGTGATCCTGGAGAGGTAAGGGTAAGCCCAGATCCCCGATCTCGCAGGGCTGAACGGATTTACCTGAGGAGGGGTTAACCCCCTCTTTTTTGGTTCGTATGATAAACTTATCTTGATTAAATACAAATTTAATTGTTATATAGGGAAGCATCCTCGAACGGGAATCAGTGGCCATGATTGGCCGCCGGCCCGCGTGTCGCGGTTGAAGTGAGAGGGAAGTCGTTCGGGGCGGAACTCGACCCGAAGTGGAGCCGAAAAGGGTCACCGTAATTGAGTCCCACGAGGTGAATGCCGCACATGCCCGCAGCGATGATGGCCAGCAGTATGTGGGGCAATACCCTCGTGCGGGAGGCCTCAGGCAGACGAACCGCAGGAGGGCTCGGCAGAGGAAGTTGGAGGGCGAGGACGTGGAGGCAGAGGCAGGGACCCGAAAAGGAAGCGAAAAGGACTCGGTGCCTCATGGCTTCCCCGGGGGCAAGACGTTCCTCCTCTTGGGGGGCGCCCGGAGCGGCAAGAGCGCCCTGGCCGTCTCCCTGGCCCGGCAGCTGGGAGGGAAAGTGATCTTTCTGGCCACCGCCAGGGTCATAGACCCCGAGATGGAGGAGAGGGTTTCGAGGCACAAAGAGGAAAGGCCCCCGCACTGGAAGACATTGGAGTGGGATGGCGAGAGTTTCCCGGGCCTTCCCGAGAGGGTGGAGGTGGCACTTCTGGACTCGGTAACCCTCCTTTCCTCCGACCTTTTGACGCGGGCGTGGGAAGCAAGCCCGCCGGAGGGGGGGCGGACGAAGGCCTACATGGAGCTGGTGGAGGAAGTGGCCCGGCGGGCCCTTGAGGTGGTGGAGGACCTGAGGCGCCGGTCCCGTTACCTGGTGCTGGTGGGCGACGAGGTGGGGATGGGTTTGGTGCCGGAGGATCCCCTGGCCAGGGCCTTCAGGGACCTGTGCGGTCTGGTCTTGCAGAGGATCGCATCCTTTGCGGATCGGGTATGGCTGGTGGTGGCAGGGCTGCCCATGCTATTGAGGGATGGGGGTCATTGTCATGCGGGGCAGGGTCTTTCCTCGGAAGATGGCGACTGGGCTCCGGGAGGGCGTTATCTCGGGAAAGAACTCGGGATCATGACGGACGTCGAAGACCCTGTGAGGCATCGAAGGGGAGGAAGGACATGAGTATTTTGGAGAGGACGCTTTCCCAAATCGAGGAGCTGGACGGCCGGGCCATGGAGATGGCCCGCAAGAGGCAGGATTCCCTTACCAAGCCCCAAGGTTCCCTGGGGGCGCTGGAGGAGATCTCGGTCCAGCTGGCGGGCATCTTCGGCCGACCCCTTCCCCCATTGGGGAAAAAGGTGGTCATCGTCATGGCCGGGGATCACGGAGTGGTGGAGGAGGGGGTCAGCCTGTTTCCCCAAGAGGTCACCCCTCAGATGGTGCTCAACTTCCTCCGAGGCGGGGCCGCCATCAACGTCCTGGCCCGCCATGCCGGGGCAGAGGTGCGGGTGGTGGACGTAGGGGTGGCCGAAGACGTCGTCGGCGAGGGGCTCATCGTTCGCAAGATCAGGAGGGGAACCGCCAACATGGCCAAAGGTCCGGCCATGTCCAGGGAGGAAGCCGTACGGGCCCTGGAGGTGGGCATCCAGGTGGCCGAGGAGGAGGTAGAGGCTGGAGCCCTCTATCTGGCCACCGGGGACATGGGCATCGGTAACACCACCCCCTCCAGCGCCATCACGGCGGTGCTCACGGGGACGGATCCCGAGGAGGTAACCGGCCGGGGCACGGGCTTGGACGACGAAGGCCGCAAGAGGAAGGTGGAGGTGATCCGGCGGGCCATACGGGTCAACCAGCCGGACCCGGAAGATCCCCTGGACGTCCTTTCCAAGGTGGGAGGACTGGAGATCGCGGGCATCGCCGGTGTGGTCCTGGGGGCTGCGGCCCGACGCAGGCCGGTGCTGGTGGACGGGTTCATCTCCGGAGCGGGGGCGCTGGTGGCGGCGGCTCTCGCTCCCCGGAGCAGGGATTACATGATCGCTTCCCATCTGTCCCAAGAGGCGGGTCACCGCGCGGCGCTGGGCAGGCTGGGCCTCAAGCCCTTGATCCACGCCGACATGAGGCTCGGGGAGGGCACGGGAGCCGCCCTGGGCTTTCTGCTGGTGGAGGCGGCGGTGAAGATCATCTCCGAGATGGCCACTTTCGATGAGGCGGGAGTGTCCGGTCCGGTAAGCTGATTCAGCATCCCGAGCCCAAGAGGGATTCGTTAACTCCGTTCGGGATTGTCGAGGGCTTCGCGGTGAGGTGAGACGATCTCCGGCGGCGATGGGTGATGTAAAGTGGCGACCGAGCAGATGCGACCTCCAGACCGCTTGCATCCGTATCCATGAAAGCATCCAAGTGGAATCCGACCCGTTCCCTCAGGCTCGCACTGAGCTTCCTCACCATTTTCCCGGTGGCCGGCACGACCGAGCCGGAAGAAGAGGACTGGAGATGGGTGTCGGCCTTTTTTCCCCTGGTGGGAGCCTTTGTGGGGACGTTCCTGTTGGCGGCGGATCGAGTGGGGAGGTTGCCCGGGGAGGATTGGAAGGCCTTCTCCGCCGCCCTGGTCATGGTGGTCAATTTCCTGTTGACGGGGGGGATGCACCACGACGGGCTTGCGGACGCCGCCGACGCCTTTTTGGGTTCCCGGGGCAGAGGCGAAAGGCTCAGGATAATGAAGGACACCTCGGTGGGGGCCTTGGGGGCGGCCTCCCTCTCCCTTTACCTCATCTCGGTGTGGACCCTCCTCAATCTGCTTCCTTCCGGTCCTTCCTGGGAGGGTTACAGGGCCGCTTCCCTCGTCTTCTTTCCCGCTGGCGGAAGGGCGGTCACGGCCTATCTTTGCGGTCGTTGTCCCTATGCCAGGGAGAAGGGCATGGCGTTGGGGGTGGTGGGATGCGCGGGCGGCGGACAGTTGTTGGTCGCCGTCGCCCTCAATCTCTTCCTCGCCACGCTCCTGTTCTGGTTCTTGTGTTCGTCGGTTTTGGCGGGCACGGCGCTCACGGCCTCCCTCGTCCTCTTCGCGGAGGTGCTGGCCCGGTTTCTGAACAGCTCTTTGGGAGGGGTAACCGGGGACGTGCTCGGAGCGGCGGGACTGCTCGGGGAGGCGCTGGCCCTCTTGCTTCTGGCCCCCGGCTTCATCGCCCGTCTTCCCTGAACGTGAGGGTGATCGGACGTGACGAGCTGCGTCGGCGGCAGCCCCATAGATAGGAGGAGGTTCTGCCTGGACCTGCTTGCGGCCTTCCTGCTGGACCGTGGGTTGGGGGATCCCCAGGCCTGGCCTCATCCGGTGAGGGTGTTAGGCCGTGCGGTGAAAAGGGCGGAGGGGTTGGCGAGGAGGCACGCAAGAGGTCCGAGGGGGGAGAGGGCCGCAGGGAACCTGATGGTCCTGGCCATGATCACCCTCTGCTTTACCGTGGGTTTGGTGGTGGACGAACTGGCACGCCGCATCCCTCTGGCCCGACTGGTCCGGATATACCTCCTTTACGCCTGCCTGGCCTCCAAGGAACTGGAAAGATGCGCCCTCAAGGTGGCCTATTCCCTCCGAGGGGATAACGAGCAGAAGGCGAGGAGGGAACTGGGAAAGATGGTGGCCAGGGACACCGATGGCATGGGCTCTGAGGCCATATGCCGGGCAGCGGTGGAGTCCACGGCGGAGAACACGGTGGACGGAATCCTGGCCCCCTTGTTCTACGCTGCCTTGGGCGGCCTTTCGGGCGCCTTGGCACACAAAGCCGCCTCCACCATGGACTCCATGCTCGGATACCGGCAACCCCCCTACACCCACCTGGGATGGGCGCCGGCCCGCCTGGATGACCTCCTGGTTTTCCCCGTGGCCAGGTTGGCGATACCGGTAATCGCCTTGGCTTCCGCCGTGGCGGGAGAGGATTGGCGGGCGGCGCTGAGAGTGGGGTGGAGGGACCGACTCCTGCACGAAAGCCCCAACAGCGCTCACGGGGAGGCCGCCTACGCTGGGGCTTTGGGGGTGGCTTTGGGAGGAAATGTCAGTTACGGGGGGAGAGTGGTGGTGCGGCCGGTGATCGGTAAGGAGGGGGATCCCCCGGGATGGGCGGAAGTGGTGAGGGCAGCACGACTCTGCCGCACCTCCTCCTGGGTGGCCATGGGACTGGTCGTGGCCGCGTGCCTGGGTAGCGAAGCGATCATTCGGATGGCGGGAAGACCTGGCGAGTAACTCTACTGATGGGACACTCATCTTATGGTACGAGGACCGAGGCCTTGACCCGAGGTGGCGAAGGCTTGGGGGTCCGCCCCCTCGAGGGGTTCCCTGGGCACGGAGGGGACTTGCGCTGGGCGGCCGCCCGCTACGGTAGGCATGACTTTCTCGACCTCAGCTGCAGCCTCAATCCCTTGGGCCCCCCGGGACCATCGGTGAGGGCCGCCCGGCGGTCGGTGCGGCGTTCCTCCCGCTATCCCGACCCCTCCGCGGATCCCTTGAAGGTTGACCTTTCCCGCTGGTTGGGGGTGGATTTCGAAGAGCTGCTGTTGGGCAACGGCAGCACCGAGTTGATCCATCACCTGGTCCTTCACCTTCGACCGAGATCGATGCTCATGGTGGAGCCGTGCTTCTCCGAGTACCGGAAAGCGGCTCAGCGAGCGGGATGCCGGGTTGAGTCATATCTCCTGCGACCGGAGGAGGGTTTCCCATTGCGGCTGGACCATTTGGTGGCGAGGCTGGACGAGGGGTATGACCTGTTGGTCCTGGTGAATCCCTCCAGCGTCACCGGGAAACTATACGAGGAAAGGGAGATCGTGGAGCTGGCGGCCGCGTCGGCGGAGCGAGGGACCCTCGTGCTCTTGGACGAGAGCTTCATGGGTTTTTGTCTCGACCCTCAAGCACTCACCCTTAGGGCGCGATGGGTGCCCAAGTTCGGGAACGTCGTCAGGCTTTCCACCTCCACCAAGCTGTTCGCCCTGGCCGGGCTGCGGGGACCCGGCTGGTTGGCGGGGCCGAGGGACCTGGTGAGACAGTTGGAAGAAGCCCTTCCCCCCTGGAGGGTGGGGGAGCCGGCGGCGGCCGCCCTCCGGGCGGCCTTGAGGGACCGCGGTTACCTGGAGAGGACGAGAAGGCTCGTTCCCCGCTGGAGGAGACTTTTGGAGGACGGGCTGAGGGAGTTCCCGCTCCAGCTCTACCCGTCCCAAGCGAACTTCATCTTGCTGCGGTCAGGGCGTGGGGATGAGGCCTACGGGTTGGTGGAGCACCTGGGAAGACGGGGAATCCTGGTGCGGTGGTGCGCGGATTTTCTCGGGTTGGGACCCCAGTTCATCAGGGTGGCGGTGGCTAGGCCCCGCCACATCCGACGCCTGCTCCGGGAGGTGCGCTCGTACTACGAGAGGGCGGGTAACCTCCCCGGGAGGTGACGGCGCGGGTGACCCACTTTTCGGGGGGCGCATGGCTATGCAAAGAATCAGGCCAGGAGAGGGGGAGAAAATGAAAGGCGAGGCAAGTTGCATCATGATACAAGGCACCTCTTCCCATGCCGGAAAAAGCGTCATGGTCGCCGCCCTGTGCCGGATCTTGCGGCGGGACGGATTCCGCGTGGCGCCTTTCAAGGCCCAGAACATGTCCCTTAACTCCTGGGTCACCCCGCAGGGAGGAGAGATTGGGAGGGCCCAGGCCCTACAGGCCCAGGCGGCGGGAATTGAGCCCCATACGGACATGAACCCCATCCTGCTCAAACCCGCCGGCGACGCGCGGAGCCAGTTGGTACTGGAGGGAAAGCCGGTGGGCCATTTCCGGGCGGACGAGTATTACCGGCTGCGGGAGGAGTTGTTCCCGCGAGTGCTGGCCGCCCTGGAGAGGCTCAGGAGGCGCTATCAGGTGGTGATCATCGAGGGGGCGGGAAGCCCGGCGGAGATCAACCTCATGGACCAGGACATGGCCAACATGGCGGTGGCCCAGGAGGTGGGAGCCCCGGTGCTCCTGGTGGCGGACATCGACCGGGGAGGCGTCTTCGCCTCCGTGGTGGGCACCTTGGAGCTCCTCCCCATGGGTCAAAGGGACCTGATTCGGGGAGTGGTCATAAACCGCTTTCGGGGGGATCTCCGCCTACTGCGAAGTGGGCTGGAGATGCTGCGGTCCCGGACCGGGGTGCCGGTGGTGGGGGTGGTGCCCTATCTGCCGTGGTTGGAGTTGGACGAGGAGGACTCGGTGAGCCTGGAGGAAAAAGCGGTGAGTGCGCGCGAGCGCGCGAGAAGCGAGCCGGGGGCGGTCACGGTGGCGGTGGTACGCCTTCCCCGCCTCTCCAACGCCACCGACTTCCAGCCCCTGGAAGCGGAAAGGGGGTTGAGGGTGCTGTACGCCCATAGGCCTAAAGACCTGGAGAAGGCGGACGCCGTGATCCTTCCCGGCACCAAGAGCACCTCGGACGACCTGCGCTTCCTCCGGGAGACGGGGTTGGACAGGGCGGTCATGGAGGCGGCGCTGCGGGGAAAGCCGGTTATCGGCATATGTGGAGGTTATCAGATGCTGGGTTTCGCCGTGAGGGACCCACTGGCAGTGGAATCGGGAGAGAGGGAGGTGGAAGGCCTGGGCCTCCTTCCCTTGGTCACGGAAATGGAAAGAGAAAAGATCCTCTTCCGGGTGAAAGCGGCGGCCCGAGAGCCGGTCCCATGCCTGGGCTTGGACGAGAGCACGCCGCCTTTTTCCGCCTACGAGATCCACAAGGGGAGGTCGGTGGTCTTCGGTAGGTCCCCCCTTCTGATACTGGATAGGGGCGGCCGGAAGGCGATGCAGCAGGAGGGAGCCCAGAGGGGGGACGTTCCCGTCTTCGGGTGCTATCTCCACGGGCTTTTCGACGATGCCCACGTGAGGCGGGGATTTCTGCGGGCTCTGAGGGGGGCAAGGGGTTTCGAGGTCGACGGGGCTGCTGTTTCGTGGAGCGAGAGGAGGGAAGAGGTGTTGGACCGCCTCGCGGAAGCGGTGAGGTCGGCCGTGGACATGGGATACGTATACCGTCTGCTGGACCTTTGAGTTCGTCGTAACTCGGAGGACTTCCCGCCGTCTTCCTCAAGGCGTTTCCCCAACTCCAGTGACTTTCCCCATCTCGGGTCGCGGCCTTTCCCTCTATTCACCGGAAGGGCGTACGAACCCGCTCCCTGGCAATATGCAAGAGGCCCGGAGCCTTCGCCATCCCACCTCGTGCCCTGGGTGTACCCACTGCGTGAACCTCCCGCGTGGAGGAAATGAGATTCCTGGGTTGGCCCCGGCGATAGCGTTGGCGGTCCAAGCCCATGACAGACGAGGATCAAGGGGGTCTTGTTCCGCGTCTCTCAGGTGGTGTAGGGAGCGAAAGCTTGTTATCATCCCGCCGAACGGTTTCTATAGTCCCCTCGCTGGCGGGGATGGAGGTGAGAGGGCCTTTGATCTGGCTCAGGGCTTTATTTTTGCTGCTTTCCTTCGCGCTTCCCGGATGGGGCCTCGTGTCCGCGCTCCGGCCCCGCCTGCGGCGGGAGGAGGTGCCCTTCGTTTTGATGGCCTCCGGGGCCGGCCTCAACGCCCTCTTGGCCATGGGGTTGGGTCTGGCGGGCATCTTTAGCCTTTGGAACCATCTTTTGGGGATGGGCTGCCTCTCTGCTCTTCTTTTGTGGGTGGGCAGGGGAAGGATCCGTTGGCCGCTGGAAGCGGGCGGGCAGGCATGGCTCATCTCCCTGATGGTGGTCCTCGTGGCCCTGGCGGCCTCCCTTCCCCCGGGTAGGACCGTCTTCGGCTGGTCGGACGTGGGGGTCTACCCCTGCATAGCCGCCTACCTCCAGCGGGAGGGATCCATCCATATGGAGGTGCCCACGGTATGCGAGGTGTCCTCGGAGAGGAGGGATCTGGTCTACAGCTTCCAGGGGACACGAGGCCGCCCTTTTCTCGCTTACGAGAACAAAGCCTATTTCATAACAGATTTTGAGAGAGGGAAGGTGGTGCCTCAGTTCTACTACCTCTGGCCTTCTTTCTTGGCCTTCTTCGCCGCCTTCCTTGGGAGGCAGAGCCTGTTCTTCGGGGTGACGGCGGCGGCGGTACTCTCTCTCTGGGGCTTCTTCCTGCTCTCACGCAGGATATTGGGGGAGAGGATGGGTCTTGCCGTCACGACGCTTCTGGCCTTAAACCCCCTTTTCGCCTATTTCTCCAAGTACACCACCTCGGAGATGATGAATTTCTTCCTGCTCATGGCGGCGGCGATGACCGCCTGCGCATATTTGGAGGTCACGGAAAGGAAAGGGAACCGAAAGGTTGGGGACGGGATACGAGAGGCCCTGCTCTCGGCCTTTTTCGTCCTCCTCTGCTTTCTGTGCCGGGTGGATTTCATCCTGTTCATCCCCCCTCTTCTTCTGTTCATGCTGGCACGGTGGGTAAGCGGGAAATTTTGCCGGGCGGACGCTGCCTATCTCTGCTGCTCTCTTGCGGCCTTGGGATTTTCCACTTTGGTGGGATGGGGTTTTTCCCGTCCCTATGTCCACGAGCTCTGGCTGTCCTTTCGCGGTCACCTCTTAACCCTGGCGACCCCCTGGGGCCTTTTATCGGCCCTGGCGCTACTCGCGGCGGCTGTGGTGGCGAGAGCCCTCTTCAAGAGGTCCTCGAAAGGGCTTTCGCCCAGGGCTTTGAGGGCGCTGGGAAGATGGGTCCCCCTTCTCTTGTGGGCGTCGGCTGCGTCGATTTTCCTGTACCTTTACGCGGTGAGGCCCGAAAGGCCGTCCCCCGAGGCATGGTACGGGGTCATCAGCGCGGCTAGAGGCCCCAGTTACAAGAACCAGGCCTTCCTCAGGTGGGGATGGTATTTCTCGACCTTGGGACTCGTGTTGATCTACGCGGGCTTCGCCGCCTGGTTATCGCGGAGGCGCCCCGCAGGCTCCCTATTCTGCGGATTGGTGGGGCTCGCCTTCGTGCTCTTCTACTCCTACGACCTCCACTGCACTCCCATCCACATGCTCACCATGCGGCGTTTGGTGCCGGCGGCTCTCCCCTTCTCGTTGTTGGCTCTGGGCATGGCATTGAAGGAATTGATGATATGGTCGTCCCGGATCTTCCGGGGACTATCAAGACCTCGACTCCCGGGAAAGGTGACCGCGGGGGCGGTCATGTTCTACCTCATGCTCTATTCCTTCCACGCCGGACTTCCGGCGGTGGGCCTATCGGAAGGAGGCAATCAGCTGGAACTGTGCCGGGAGGTGGCGGAAGAGACGGGAGCGGGTTCGGTGGTGCTTTTGGACTACCACCTGGGGGACTTATTCGGCCCGCCCCTGAGGTCCTTCTACGGGGTGGAGAACGCCTGGCTCATGGACAACTCGTTTATGGTCGAGGGCGATTTCCGCGGACTCCTTGAGGACCTTGGGTGGGAAGGGAGGGAGGTGTACCTCCTTTGGAGGCCTAACATGTCCGGGCCTATACCCCCGCAAGCGGTGGAGGTGCGGGTTGAAAGGGTGGGAAGTTGGCTTTCTCAAGAATTGATGGTGGAGAAGACCTTCGACAGGAGGCCCTCCCGAAGGACCCTTTACTCCTACACAGTGGAGCTTTATCGTCTGATTCCTGCCACGGCGCCGAAAGGACGCCCCCAATGAGTTATTACCATATATTACCATCAAATTTATTTGACTGTATTAAACTTTTGGTGTAAGGTAATCGGTGACGAGTCTTCGACGGTCTCGAGCCTTGAGAGGGAGTGCCTCACCCTTGGTCTTCTTGACGGAAGCCCTGGAAAAGTCGCCATTGTTTTCGGACGATTCCTCTTAACCTGCTCGTGGACGGGAACGCAGGGTTCTGATGGGAGTTGCCAGGGACGAGGCAGGGAGAGATGAGTGCGGACCGGGTTTTCCTTTAACGATTTTGGCTTTCGACGCGTGGAGGAGGTGACTTTCGTGGTAAAAGGCGTGAGTTT
>JACVJK010000012.1 GCA_015711955.1 Actinomycetota bacterium
TTTAGGGGCTGCGCCTTCGCGCCGACAGGGGCAAGCCCAGCGGAAGGAGGGGTGCACGCCGATGCGCAGGCGTTCGCCAAGGCGAAGTGGCCAAAGTGCTGCGGGCCATGCTGAAGGAGCGGTGAGAGGTTTTAGGGGCTGCGCCTTCGCGCCGACAGGGGCAAGCCCAGCGGAAGGAGGGGTGCACGCCGATGCGCAGGCGTTCGCCAAGGCGAAGTGGCCAAAGTGCTGCGGGCCATGCTGAAGGAGCGGTGAGACCATTGGAAGAGGGGTATCGCGTGGCGGACGATGGGAGATGATCGCCTTTTTCTGGAGGGGCGACGGAAACCGACCCCAAGAGAACGAGAGGGCGTTGATGTACATGGGTGTTCGTCTTCGAGCCTTTGAGGACGGTGAGCGATGACCTTTGACGGGATGGATTAAAGGGAGGGATGCCGATGGCGTTGGACGTCTCCACCCTCCACGGGATGAGCAACGAGAGGAAGGCAGCCATCCTCCTGGTGAGTCTGGCGCCGGAGGTTGCCTCCAAGGTCATGCAGTACCTCAGCGACGAGGAGATAGAGACCCTCACCTTGCACATCGCCAACCTGACCCGGGTGAGCCCCGAGGAGAAGGAGTTCGTCCTGGAGCAGTTCTACGATCGCCTGTCGGGCGGGGGGGAACTCCAAGCGGGCGGCATAGCTTTCGCCAAGGAACTGCTGGAGAGGGCATTGGGCCCCCAGAAGGCCCAGATGATACTGGAAAAGTTGAGCACATCTGTTCAAGTCACCCCCCTTTCCTTCCTGCGCGACGTGGACGTGAACCAGGTGGCGGCGGTGCTCCAGAACGAGCACCCCCAGACCATCGCCATCGTCCTCTCCCACATGCCCCCTAAGGAAGCGGCGCAGGTGCTCTCCACCCTGCCGCAAGAGCTGGCAGTGGACGTTTCCATGCGCGTGGCCCTGATGGACCGCACCGCCCCCGACGTGCTCCACAGCATCGAGAGGGTGCTGGAGAAGAAACTGGCCGGGGCCATGGTCCGTTCTCTGGACGAGGAATCGGCGGGAGGGGTAAAAGCCCTGGCGGAGATCCTCAACAACGTGGACCGGTCCACCGAGAAGACCATCCTGGAGGCGTTCTCCAGCAAGAACCCAGAACTGGCCGATGAGGTGAAGAAGCTAATGTTCGTCTTCGAGGACATCGTCTCTCTGGACGACCGGTCCATCCAGAAGGTCCTGCAGGACGTGGAGACCAAGGAACTGGCCCTGGCCCTCAAGGGCACAGCCCCCGAGGTGCGGGAGAAGATCATGAAGAACCTCTCCGAGCGGGCCGCCCTGATGCTGGAGGAGGAGATGGAGTACCTCGGACCAGTGCGACTGCGCCAGGTGGAAGAGGCGCAGCAGGCCATCGTGGCCCGCATCCGGGCGCTGGAGGAGGCGGGCGAGATAGTGATCGCCAGGGGTGGCGAGGATGAGATCATCGAGTGAGCCCTGGGAGGCACTGGACGCCCTTTTAGGAAAGAGGGAGCTTCCCTCCCCGGAGGATAGGGTTTTCAAGAGGGTGCGTATCTCCGGGGTGTGCCGGGTTCCCTCGCCCCTTTCCGAGCAAGCGGGCGTGCGCTTGGAGGGACAGAGCCTGCCGGATTTTGGCGAACTCCTGGAGGAGGAGAGGATGAGAGCTCGGCAGGAGGGGTTGCGGGTCGGCTACGAGGAGGGTTTTCGCGAAGGGCTACGCCAGGCCGAGGCCCAGGCCCGGGATCTGGTGATGGCCGCCATGGCCTTAAAGGAAGCCATGGAGAAAGAGCGCCAAAGACTATTGGGGTCTCTGGAGCCGGAGATGGCGAGATTGGCCCTGGAGGTGGGGGAGAAACTGGCTTTGCAGCGTCTGGAGGAGGACCCGGAGGCTTTGAGGGAGATGATCCGCTCGGTGGCCTCCAGGGCTGCGGAAAAGAGAAGTCTTCGCATACGTTTGAGTCCTCGGGATCTCCACCTTCTTAGGGAGGCGGCTGACGCCTTCCCGGCCCTCGCTGAGGCGGAGGACCTGGAATTGGTGGAGGACAAAAGCCTGAAGCCGGGCGATTGCGTGGTGGAGACCGTTTTGGGGACCATCGACGCTCGCCTGGAGGTCAGGAGAAGGAGGGTGGAATCGATCCTTCTGGGCGAGGAGGGGGATCCCGCCGTGCCCATGAATTACACCGGCGAGGACCTGAACGCAGGTGGTGCCAAGGGGAGGTAGTCCAGTGGTCGACGGTTTCCGGTCCCCGTTGAAGGACGAGCAAGTGGTCGATCACGAGTTCCGAATCCGGGAAGGACTGAGGAGGCGCCGAGAGAGGCTCCAGGATCTGGATCCCTTCATGTACACCGGCAAGGTGGAGAGGATGGTGGGCCTCATCGTGGAAGCCCAAGGCCCCGGAGGCACGGTGGGTGAACTTTGTCGCATACGGGATCGGGAGGGCAAAGACCTTTTGGAGGCGGAAGTGGTGGGCTTTAGGGAAGGGAAAGTGCTGCTCATGCCCTTGAGTTGGACCCACGGGGTGGGGCCGGGATGTGAGGTGCTGGCTCTGGGCAGGCCCTTGGCCGCCCCGGTGGGAACCGCCCTCACCGGGAGGATACTGGACGGATTGGGGCGTCCCGCCGACGGGAAGCCCCTGCCTTCGGGCCTGGAGTGGAGACCGGTGGAAAACAACCCCCCGCATCCCCTTGAGCGTCGGCGCATCTCCGAACCCTTGGGCTTGGGCGTCAAGGCCATCGACGGCCTTCTCACCTGCGGCAAGGGGCAGAGGATGGGCATTTTTTCCGGAAGCGGGGTGGGAAAGTCAACCCTTTTGGGCATGATCGCCCGCTTCACCCAGGCCGACGTAAACGTCATCGCCTTGGTGGGGGAGCGGGGTAGGGAGGTGCGGGAGTTCATCGAGCGGGATTTGGGAGAGGAAGGTCTCCGGAGGTCGGTGGTGGTGGTGGCCACCAGCGACGAGCCGGCCATGATCAGGGTGAAAGCAGCCTTGGTGGCCACCACCATTGCGGAGTACTTCCGCGACCTGGGTCTAGACGTGCTTTTCATGTTGGACTCGGTGACCCGTTTCGCCATGGCCCAGAGGGAGATCGGCCTGGCGGCGGGAGAACCTCCCACCACCCGGGGTTATCCTCCCTCCGTATTCGCCCTGCTTCCCCGGCTCATGGAGAGGACGGGTTGCGGGAGTCGGGGGACCATCACCGCCCTCTACACGGTTCTAGTGGAAGGAGACGACATGAACGAGCCCATCGCCGATACCTCCCGCTCCATCCTCGACGGTCACGTCGTGCTCTCCCGGGAGATAGCGGCCCGCAACCACTACCCCGCCATCGATGTGCTCCAAAGCGTGAGCAGGTTGGCGGCGGATATAGTGGAGGAACGACATCGGCAAGCGGCCGACTGGCTCCGGCGGACCCTGGCCGTCTACCGCACCAACGAGGACCTGATCAACATCGGAGCCTACCGGCCGGGCTCCAACCCGGAGATAGACCACGCCTTGCGTCATATCGATTCCATAAACCGGTTCTTGCGCCAGGAGACGAACCGTAGCCATTCCTATGAGGAGATCGTGGAGATTCTGGTCTCCATGCACGAGGAGGCGATGAGGGGATGAAGGCACCATTCCCACTCGGGAGCGAGGCGGAGGACCCCTTCTCGACGGCTTCTCCGGACAGGACGAACGGAAAAAGGAGGTCGACCCTCCTTGCTGGGGGTGAGGGATTTTGAAGAAGTTCCAGTTCCGCCTGGAATCCCTGCGTAGGTTGCGGGCTGCCCGCGAAGAGGAGAGAAAAAGGACCTTCGCCGCCGCGGTTAAGTTTTATAGGAAAGAATTGGAAAGACTCGAGGAACTGAAGGATAGGGAGAGGAAAGCCCGAGAGGAGTTGGCAGAGCGTTTAGCTTCAGGCAGCGTTAGGGAGGAGATCCTCGGGCTCAGGGATTTTTTGGAAGGGATGGCCGTTTCCATAAAGTCCCAGGAGGATAGGGTGGAAGAAGCCCGGGTACGCATGGAAGAGGAAAGGCGGCTGTTGGTGGAGGCGACGCGGGAGCGTAAGGTGGTGGACAAACTGCACGAACGGGCACTTATGCGTTACCGATACGAGGTTTCCCGCGAGGAGCAAGGTTTCCTGGACGAGGTGGCGGGCGTGCGTTTCGTTGTCGGTGAGAGCTTGATTTACGAGGGAAGGCACCTTCGAAAGGAAGAGGACTGAGCCAATGCGGTGAGGTGGGAGGACTTGTTAGACGGAATCCAAAGGGTTCAGGCGAGGATAGCTGAGATCGAGGCTAGACTGGCGAACTTGCGCAGCCGAGATCTCGCCGTGTCTTTCCAGGATTTGTTGGCAAGGGCCGTGGAGACCCGGATCAACCGTGTTGCCGAAGTAGCCGGTTCCACGCAGGTGGACGAGGGACGGGTGGGACGGATACAGGCCTACATGAGAAAGAGGCTTTTCCATCCTGGTTTGGCCTCCCACGCCGCTGACTTCGTGGAGGCCGCTGACCGTTACGGGATGGACTGGCGTTTGGGAGTGGCCCTGGCCACGGTGGAGTCCTCGGGAGGGAAGAACTGCTTTCGCCCTCACAACCCCTTTGGGATTCTGGGAAGGAGCTTTTCCTCGTGGAAGGAGGCCATTTACGAGGTGAACCGCTTGGTGGCCGGGTATGGCTTCGGAAACGACTTGGTGAGGATACTGCGCAAGTACAACCCCTCGGGCGGGGAGCGTTACCTGCGCAGCGTCCTTTCCGAGATGGAGAGGATATGATCACGGAATGCCTCAGGTTCATGTGGGTCTTTACGGGTTTTCGGGCGAGAGAGTGGCGGCTGAAAGGCTCGGACGAGCACGATCGTGAACGCTGAGACGGAAGGGGAGAAATGGAAGGGATCTCCCGTGTGATGGAGAGGATAAGGCAAATCGAGGCCCGTATAGCCGCTCTGTCGATGGATAACCCACGGCTGGCATTGAGCACCGCGAGGGCTTCCGGGGAAGCAGTGCGCTTTTCCTCCCTGCTCGAGGAGGCCTTGGCCTCCCGAGGCGAAGAGGTGGTGAGGGAGGCCTATCGTTATCTGGGGGTACCTTACGTGTGGGGAGGGGAGACCCCCGCGGGATTCGACTGCTCTGGATTGGTGCGCTACGTGTTCCGCAAGTTCGGCGTGGACTTGCCTCATTACACGGTGAGCCAGGCTCGACTGGGAACTCCGGTGGCCCGCGAGGACTTGAGGCCCGGCGACGTGATCTTCTTCGGGGAGAACGGGGGTCGGGGATTTCTGTACCACGTGGGCATATACGTCGGCGGAAACCGCTTCATCCACGCTCCTCACAGGGGCGACGTGGTGAAGGTTAGCGAGCTGACCGGAAGATACGCTCGCAACTATGCCTGTGCCCGACGCTACTTGTGAAAATCCCCCCATCGGCGGGGTAGAGACCGATTGTCATGGGGATACGGTTGGGTGACGCGAGAGGAATAAAGGAGAGGGATAACCGGGCCATCAGGCCTGGTCCGGAGATAAAGGGCTCAATTGCCCGCAGGAAAGGAGGTGAGGAAGTGCGGAGCACAAGCATGCCGACTGCGGTCGAGATCCGGATCGCGGATGCGGCCGCGTATCGTTCCCGGTCCATCCAGGAGGCGGGAGCGGAGGCCCGGCGGTCGGGTGCCCAAGGCTCGGGGATCCCCGAGGAAATCGATTTCGCCCTCCTTTTGGGCGAGACGGAAACCTTGACCGGGGAGGCGATCCCGAAGGAGCGGGGGCGCCCCGTCGCTGGCGGTGAAGGCGGCGGTTGGGGTCTCGACGGACGTTCATCTCCCCTTACGGCGTTCGGGTCGTTTCCGCCCGGTGTCCCGGGAGTGGTCTTGGGGATGGATCACCTCGAAGTAGCCCGCTGCTCCCGTGGGGAGGATGGGTCGTGCGAGATATCGCCAGACAGAGAGGCATTCGCCCGTTTGGCGGTGTCCCGAGAAACGTGCCATCCGACGGCGGAATCGAGTACGGAGCTTGAGCTGGGTACCTTTACCGACCAACGTCCCGACGGGGCAGCTTATCCAGAACCACTGACGGAGGGCACGAAGATCCCACTGGGGATGACAAGGGCAAGCGAGGCGGAAACCGTGCTGTCAACGGGGTACATGGCCTCGTCCGGTGAAGCTGGCTCCGCAGCCGAACCGGAACCCCCGCTGAATTGGTTTTCGGGGGGAGCAGGAAAGGAGGCCCACGATGGCCGACAGCACGGGGAGACCCAGCAAGGCAGCTCCCCCGGGGCCAGACCTCTCCCGCGCTCTCCCGTGGTCGGGCAACCGTGGATCTCAGAAGTCAAAGCCGGTTGTGGAGGGGTTGAACGGCAGGGATCGGCGGGGACTTCGCCCACGCGGGAGACGACATCCCTCGGCGAGCTTTCAACGGCAGATGGCGATCATCTCGTCGCGGGAAATAAATGGGGTTCAGAGGTCGTTAGTGCTACCCTTGGGTCTCCCGCAGGGGAGGCGAGCCTTTCCCCCCGCTTTCCATCGGGTGCGGCCGAAGGGGGATCTGAGGGAACCGTGGCAGAACCACCTCCAGCGGTGGCCTGGGGAAGCCACGGAGACCTCGCGGCCGTTGAGGTCGAACCCCAGGTCCAACCCCCTCTACTGAAAGGGGAGTCCTCCGGGCCAGCTAAAACGGCTTCCCTGCGCTGGCAGGGGATACTGGACAGGGTGATCGAAACGGTACGTCTAGCCAAGGACGGCGAGATCACCCAGGCCCGCGTGCGCCTTCACCCACCTCAGCTGGGGAGCCTCAAGGTGGAGGCGGAGTGGTCGGGAGCGCTTAAGTTGAGGCTGGAGGTCCAAAACCCCTTAGTCCTGCGGGAGCTGGAGAGCGGGCTCTCCGATTTGAGGCAGCACCTCCTCTCCTTGGGACTGCCCCTACAGGAACTGCAGCTGCAGCTGGGGGAGGGCACAGGGAGAGGAACCGCTCATCGCGGCGAGGGAGAAATCTCCAGAGGACCCACTTCGGTCGTGGAGGACCGGGGGCGAGCGGCGGCACCTCGCGGCTGGAGGTTAGGGGCCCTGGACCTGGTGGTGTGAGGACTGACTGGTCACCGGGTTCCCGACGACGGCAATCTAATGGCGAAAGGAGGTGATGACATGAGGGTCGAAGGATACGGGACCACTAACCCCCCACATGGGGGCGGAAAAAGCGCCGGCAACAACCGGACCGTTGATGGGTTGGGGAAGGACACCTTCCTCAAGCTTTTGGTGGCTCAACTCAGGAACCAGGATCCCTTGAAACCGATGGAGAGCCACCACTTCATAGCCCAACTGGCCCAGCTGCAGAGCCTGGAGGAGCTGCGCGCACTCAAGGAGACGCTGAGTACCTTGGCCAACCTGACCCTGGCCAATCAAGCGGCGGGCCTGCTGGGCAGGAAGGTCAGAGCCCGCGCCGATGGGGCGGAGCTCATGGGAATGGTGCAGTCCCTCCGCATCCGGGACGGCAGGGCCATACTGTGCACGGACGCGGGAGAGGTGGACCTCTCTCAGGTGGTGGAGGTCTACGCCTGAGAAGGGAGGCTCGGTGATGAGAGGCATTGAAAGGATCAATGGACTGGTCGGACCGCAGGGATCGCGGGACGTCCGTCCTGATAGGGGAGGCAAAACGGGAGATGGCTCCTTCGCCCAGGTATTGGAGGGCACCACCCTGCGTTTCAGCCGCCATGCCGCTGATCGCCTACGGCGCCGGGAGATCCCCCTGGAAGAAGGGGACTTGAGGCGGGTGGAGCGGGCGGTGGAGGCCGCGGAGCGCAAGGGCGCGGTGCAGTCCCTGGTCTTGGTGGGGGAAGCCGCCCTCATCGTGAACCTCCCCACCCGCAGCGTGATCTCCGCTTTCCACCGCGCCAGGCTGAAGGACGGGGTGTTCACCCGCATAGACAGCGCGGTGGTGGTGGACAGGGTTAGCGAGACAGAGGAATGAAGGGTTGTCTCAGGTGGGCTCGCCGGACCTCCCTGGAGGAAGCGGCCCACACCAGAAGGAGGTCAAAAGGAGGTAGATGGTGCCATGATGCGCTCCATGTTCTCCGGGGTATCCGGACTTCGTAACCATCAGACCATGATGGACGTGGTGGGCAACAACATCGCCAACATCAACACCGTGGGCTATAAGTCCAGCCAGTTGAGCTTCCAGGACGCACTGTGTCAGACCCTCCGGGGTGCCCGGGCATCTGCCGGCTTCCTGGGGGGCACCAACCCGGTGCAGATTGGCTTGGGGGTGAAGTTGGCCCTGGTGAGCACCAACTTCACCCAGGGCTCCCTTCAGAACACTGGAAGGATGACCGATCTCTCCATCCAGGGGGATGGATTCTTCATCCTCTCCGACGGGGGAGGTACTTACTACACCCGGGCGGGTTACTTCAGCTTCGACGCCCAGGGCAAGTTGATAAACCCCTCCAACGGATACGTGGTGATGGGCTGGATGGCCGACGATGCGGGGAGGATCGACACCAACGCCACCATGCAGCCCATATCCATCCCGGTGGGGCAGACCATGGCCCCCCGCGCCACCACTACCGTGCGCTTCCAGGGCAACCTGCCCGCCACCGCTGGGGTGGGGGATTCCTTCACCACCGCTATCGAGGTGATGGATTCCCAGGGCAACCGCCATACCCTGACCTTCACCTTCATCAAGACCGACGTCAACGAGTGGGCGTGGGAGGCCACCGGCCCGGCGGGCATCTCCGGGAACACCGGCACCCTGACCTTCGACGATTCCGGCGCCCTGGCCTCGGTGAGCGGGGGACCCATCCAGTTCACCCCCGCCGGGGCGGCCACCGTATCCATAACTCCCGACTTCGGCACCGTGGGGAGCATCTCCGGGGTTACCCAGTTCGCCACCGCCTCCACGGTGGCCGCGGTGTATCAGGACGGCTTCACCGCCGGTTACCTGCAGAGCATCACCGTGAGCGACAACGGGATCATCACCGGGTTCTTCTCCAACGGCCTGAACAAGCAGCTGGCCCAGATCGCGGTGGCGGTGTTCAACAACCCGGAGGGCCTGATCAAGGTGGGAGACACCATGTACCGGGTCTCCAGCAACTCCGGCGAACCCCTGGTGGGCACCTCCGGGAGCGGCAACCGGGGGGTGATCACCGCCGGTACCCTGGAGATGTCCAACGTGGACCTGGCCCAGGAGTTCACCAACATGATCATTGCCGAGAGGGGCTTCCAGGCCAACTCCCGCATCATAACCGCCACCGACCAGATGTTGCAGGAGCTGGTGAACATCAAGAGGTAAAGAGGGTCGGGCCGGGGGCGCGCTCCTCCGCCCCCGGCCCCCGCCCCTTCGAGGGAGGTGGAACGGGTTGATAGAGGTGACCAGGATCAACGATGACCCGGTGGTCATAAACGCCGAGCTCATCGAGATGATCGAGGCCCGGCCGGACACCATCATCACCATGACCACCGGCAAGAAGATCATCGTGGCCGAGAGCGTCAGCGAGGTGGTGAGGCGGGTGATCGAGTACCGCCAGATCATCCGCCCCATCATCCGCACCAACGTCCCCTTGGACTTCACCGAATACACGGTGGTGGAGGACCCCCAGGCGGACGTGATCGAGAAGGATAGGGGGGCGAAGGAAGGCCGCTGAGAAGCGGCTTGAAGGAGACGATCATCGGGAGGAAACGAATTGGACGTAGCCACGATAGTAGGTTTGGCCATAACCTTCGGCACCTTTTTCGTGGGCATCTTCATGTCCGGGAGCATCGGCCAGTACATAAACGTCCCCTCTTTGGTGATCGTCTTGGGGGGCACGGTGGGGGCCAGCATCCTGGCGGTGGACATGTCCACCGTCAAGGCGGTGCCGGGTATGCTGAAGCTCATCCTCAAGAAGCAGAAGGTGGACGCGCTGGGCATCCTTGCCCAGCTGGTGCGCTACGCCGAGATGGCCAGGAGGGAGGGGATACTCTCGCTGGACAAGGAGCTCAAGAACATAGAGGATCCCTTCATCCAAAAGGCAGTGCAACTGTTGGTGGACGGCACTGACCCCGAGCTCATCCGGGACATCCTGGAGACGGAGATCATATTCCTGGAGCAACGCCACCAGAACGGTATCCGCTATTTCAACATCTGCGCTTCCCTGGGGCCCGCCTTCGGCTTCTTGGGGACCCTCATCGGCCTCATCGCCATGCTGGCCAAATTGAGCGAGCCGGAGAAGCTGGGCCCAGCCATGGCGGTGGCCCTGGTCACCACCCTCTACGGGGTGATCCTCTCCAACATGGTCTTCATCCCCTTTGCCGAGAAGCTCAAGGGAAAGCACGAGGACGAGGTGCTGGTGAAGGAGATGGTGATCGAGGGAGTGATGTCGATACAGTCGGGGGACAACCCGAGGATGGTGGAGGAGAAGCTCAAGACCTTCTTGCCGCCATCGCTGCGGGAGGAGGCCTCCAAGGCAAGAGAGAAGGCCAAGAGCCCGGCGGCTGCCGGTGAAAAGGTTGAGGAGGGCGTCCTGCGGGAGGCTTAGATCGTCGGATAACTTGAGGAGGCGTGGAGAAGGGTGAAGAAGAACAAGAGAAGGTCCTCTGGAGGAGAGGAGGTCAACTCCACCTGGCTCCAGTCCTACGGGGACATGATCACCCTCATCCTCTGCTTCTTCGTGCTCTTGTTCTCCATGTCCACCATCGACGTGAAGAAGTGGCAGGTGGTGGCGGAGTCCCTGCAGGAGGCCCTGGGCGGTACTCCCCGGGAGGGAACCGGCCTATCCACCAGCGAGCTGCCCGCTTTGGAAGAGCTCGCTCAGAACAAGGCCGAGGAGAACCAAGAGTTACAGGAGCTCATGGAGCTCAAGAGGAAGATCGACGAGTACGTTAAGGAAAAGGGCCTAGAGCACATGATCACCACCGAGATACAGGAGATAGGCCTGGTGGTTCGCATCACCACTGACGATGTGGTCTTCGACCTGGGAAGCGCGGTGCTCAAGCCCATGGCCATGGCATTCCTGGACCACCTGGCGCCGCTGCTCAAGGAGACCAAGTACGAGATATGGGTGGAGGGTCACACCGACGACATCCCCATCCAGCCTGGTTTCATATATCCCTCCAACTGGGAACTATCCACCGCTCGGGCTTCCTCGGTGATTCGCTACTTGATAGAGCGGTGGGGTTACGATCCGGGAAGATTGAGCGCGGCGGGATATGCCGACACCAAGCCCCGTTTTCCCAACGACTCTCCCGAGCACCGGGCCCTGAACCGGAGGGTGGAAGTGGTCATAAGGCCTCCCCGCCAGCCCAAGGTCATAAAAGTGGACCAAGAGAGCATGTCGGGGGAGGTGGAGAAGGCGGTTAGGGAGACCTTCGAGGGCGGTGGAGAGGAAAGCGCCGATCCGGAAAAACCCCCGAGGTAGGGCGAGGGCCACCGAGAGCCTGGGGGATTTTGTTGAGGTTTCGGCGGAAGTAAAGGAGAGAGAAGTTAAACGTGAGGCAGGCAAGTTTTGCATCTTGCGCGGAAAAGAGAGGGAAATTTACCAGGATAGAAGGGTTTGGCCTGATTCGAGAGCGAGGGGGGCCGCGGATTAGGTCGTTTGTGGGCCCTGTCTACGGGATGGAACCCCTGGCTCTCGATGCCCTGAGGTGCCATTGACGTGAGGAGGTAGAGGAGAGTTGTCCGATGTCCTCAGCCAAAAGGAGATAGATGCCCTTCTGGAGAGCCTGCGCAGTGGCGAGCTGAAGGAGGAGGACCTACTGGCACAGGAGAGGTCCTACCGCACCTATGACTTCCGCCGTCCCACCAAGTTCTCCAAGGACAACCTGCGCACCGTGCACCTTCTCCACGAGACCTTCGCCCGCCAGTTCGCCAACATGCTCACCGGTTATCTGCGCCTCACGGTGCGCGCAGCGGTGGAATCGGTGGAGCAGCTCACTTTCGAGGAGTTCATAAGATCCCTTTCCTCGCCCACCTACATAGCCGTTTGCCACTTGGGAAGCGAGGAGAAGCCGGTTTTGGTGGAGGTGGGCTTGCCGTTGGTGTTTTCCTTGGTGGACCGCATGCTGGGAGGTCCGGGGGCGGGAAACTACGAGGAAAGGGAGCTCACCGAGATAGAGGTGGCCATCATGGAGGAGGTGATGACTCAGCTCCTGGTCTCCCTCTCCAACGCCTGGTCCATGGTTCTGGAGGTGAGGTTCAGCTTTGAGCGAGTGGAGTTCCGGCCCCAGTTCGCCCAGGTGGTTTTTCCCAACGAGATAGTCCTGAACGTTTGCGTTGGGCTGGAGCTGGGTCCCACCGAGGGCTATATCAATCTCTGTCTTCCCTATGCCTCCCTCGAAGACCTCCTCTCCGAGCTTAACGCCGAGAAGTGGCTTTCCGCTCGACCTCGAGAGTCCCAGGCCATGGGCAGGGATATGCTGTTCCGCACCGACCTGTCCACTGCCCGAGTGGAGATATCGGTGGAGTTGGGACGGACCCGGTTGAGGGTGTCCGACCTCAGGCAGCTGCAGGTGGGCCAAGTCATCCGCCTAAACCGACGTATCCACGAGCCCGTCACCGTGATGTTGGCGGGAAGGCCCGCTTTCACCGGCTATCCTGGCACGGTGGGCAAGAGGATGGCGGTTCAGGTGGCGGAGGTGTTGTCCGAGATACCGGAGTGATCAAAAGGATGCCCGTAAAACCCCTTGATCCTCTCCCTTCGGCTTTGCTGGGCCATGGGAGTCCCTAAGTTCGACGTCGATTATCCGAGAGGCGCCCGGAGGTCGTGCCCGTAATCTCTCCTTTCTCTCTTTTTGCGTTTTGTCGTCGGATTGCGCTGGCAAGGAGGATTTGAGGGTTAAGGAGTCGAAGTACAGGCCGTTTTCGCCGCTTCCTTTGCTTTTTTTAAAAGCCGCCTGGACCTCGCTCTTTCCCCTTCCCACAGATAGCAATCTTCCTCCCTTTTGTGGGTGACCGACACCCCGATGTGCATTTTTTCTTTTCCAATTGACCTTCGTGCCCGCACTCCTGGAAAGGAGCGATTAGCCGCCCTGATCACCGGATGAATAAACGCGAGTTTTCTCGTTCTGACCTCGTCCGTAAATGTAAAGGGCTCTTGTGTTCGCCGCAAAAAAGCGCGAGTCCTCAAGGGCACGAGGAAGTGGGGTGTCCGTTCGACCTCGGGGGCGTTGATCGCATGCCCTATAATCGAACCGGACGCAGAAAAAGGTAGTTTTGAAAGGAGGCGTGGGTCTCTCCGTGCCCGGGAAAAAGCCCGTGATAGCCATAGACGGTCCCGCCGGAGCGGGAAAGAGCACCGCGGCCATGGCTCTGGCCAAGGCCCTGGGCTTTCTTTACGTGGACACGGGGGCTATGTATCGAGCCCTGACCCTGGCGGCGTTGCGCCGGCGGGTGAGCCCGCATGATGGTGACGCCCTGGAAAGCCTGGCCGGGGAGGTTCGCATAGAAACGGTTTACCGACAAGCTGATGACCCCCCTTACCGGGTGCTTGTGGACGGGGAAGACGTGACGGAGGACATCCGCCGGCCTGAGGTGTCGGGCGTGGTTTCCCAAGTCAGCGCCCATCCCAGCGTGAGGAAGCGGATGACCCAGATCCAGAGGGCCATGGCCCTGAGGGGAGGGGTGGTCATGGAGGGAAGGGACGTGGGGACGGTGGTGTACCCGGAGGCGGATGTCAAGTTCTTCATAACCGCCTCCGCGGGGGAGAGGGCCCGCCGGCGCCACCGGGAGCTCGTGAAAAAGGGGATAATGGTGACCTTGCGGGAGGTGGAGGAAGACATTAACCGCCGGGATTGCCTGGATTCCACCAGGACCACCGCGCCTCTACGGAGGGCACCCGACGCCCTGCTGGTGGACACTACCGGGATCTCTCCCGAGGAAGTAGTCCGCAGGTTGCTGGAAGCGGTGGAGATGGCCTTGGGCAAGGTGGCTACGCCGAGCGCGGAATCGATTCCGTCCCCGGAAGGAGGCGGGAAGGATGAAAACCCTCTTTGATCCGGGGTCTTTCTCAGGACGCAAAAAGCGTGCGCTCCGGTGTTCCAGGGACTGGGAGCCTCCCGCCGTGGAGGAGGTCAGAGAGGGCTCGCCCCTGCAAGGGGCGGTGATTCCTGGCGACCGCATATTAGAGCTCAACGGCTCCCGGCCCAGGGACGTGATCGACTTCTTGGCCGCCGCGACGGAAAGGAGGATCAGGTTGCTCCTCCAGCGAGGGGGGAGGATAAAACGGGTGAGGATCAGGAAAGAAGAGGGCCTGCCCCTGGGGTTGACCTTCTCTCAACCGGTTTTCGATGGGGTTATGACCTGCCGTAACCACTGCCTATTCTGCTTCGTGGACCGTCTCCCTCCCGGCCTGCGCCCCGGGTTGTACGTGAAGGACGATGACTACCGCCTCTCTTTCCTGTTCGGGAACTTCGTGACCCTGAACAACTTGGAGAGGGAGGACATACGGCGCATCGTTAACTTACGCCTCTCTCCCCTCTACGTGTCCCTCCATTCCACCGAAGCTGCCCTACGATCCCGCCTGATGGGCGGAAACGGGGAGAGGGGGCTTGAGGCAATGAAGATCCTTGCCGAGGCGGGGATTAAATTGCACCTTCAGGTGGTGGTCTGCCCCGGGTACAATGACGACCAGGCCTTGGAGGGGACCATTTCGGGGGCCTTGGCTGCCTTCCGGCCGGTTTCCCTGGCGCTGGTACCGGTGGGGTTAGCTCATGCCGAGGGAGAGAAAAGGTTGCGTCTTCCGGGAAGGGAAGACGCCTTGAAAGTGCTGAGGCTGGTCAAGGCTTATCGTGAAAAGTCTGTGGAGGAGACGGGAGAGGGGGTGGTCCAGGCTTCGGACGAGTTTTACCTGTTGGCGGGGGAGGAAATCCCCCCTGCTGAGGAATACGATGGGTATCCTCAGCTGGAAAACGGAGTGGGAATGGTCCGCAAGTTCCTGGACGAGCTGGACGAGGAGAGAAAGAGGCTGAAAGAGAGGGCTTACTGCCTCCCGGGAACCTGCTTGCTCACCGGGAGGGCCTTCGCGCCTGTTATGGTGGAGGCCTTGGAGGGTGTTCCTGGCGCTTCTCCTGAGGTCATCGCCCCGGTTAACCGTTTGTTTGGGGAGAGCGTCACGGTGGCTGCCCTCTTGAGCGGTGAGGACGTGGTGGCGGGGATAAGGGAGAGTGGGTCGCGGCCAGAGCGGGTGTTGTTGACCGATTCCCTGCTATACGATGGACGTTTTCTGGACGGCAAGACTATACAGGAAGTGGAGATGGAAGCGGGTGCGCAGTTGCTTCCCTTGCCGGCGAGGGGGGAGGCCTTGATCAGGGCACTGGCGGGCATTCCCTGGGAGCATGAGGAAGACGGGCATCCCTCTTGGCAAGGGGGCCGTGGTATCAGCTGACGCCTTAAAGCGGGACATCGCGACCGAGGGCGAGCTTTGGGGAACGGATCGTCAAGAGGTGCTGGGATTGAATCCTCCAAATAAGTGGCGTCGTCGAAACGGAAAGGCGAGGGGCTTTCATAGATTCTTGGATCTCAACGGCGTGTGAACGAGCAATAAGGCGGAGGACCGAAAGTTGGAGCGCAGATTGCCTTTGGTGGCGGTGGTGGGCCGTCCCAACGTGGGCAAGTCCACCTTGGTGAACCGCATCGCGGGCAGGGGCGAGGCCATAGTGGAAAGGGTTCCCGGGGTGACCCGGGATCGCCTATATCTAACCGCCAGCTGGAACGGGTTGGACTTCGTGGTGGTGGACACTGGTGGAATGGAGCCAGGGGCCGATGACGGGCTGACCCGGGCGGTGGGGGAGCAGGCCTTGCAGGCAGTGCGGGAGTCCAACCTCGTGCTCTTCGTGGTGGACGCCAAAGAAGGAGTCACCCCCTTGGACCAAGAGGTGGCGGAGGTGTTGCGACGGGAAGGAAAGCCGGTGCTATTGGTGGCCAACAAAGTGGACAACCGGAAAGAAGAGGCGCGGGCTCTGGAGTTCTACTCCTTGGGGATGGGGGAGCCCTATCCGGTCTCCGCCATGCATGGAAGGAACGTGGGCGACCTTTTGGACCTGATTACCGAGCGCCTCCCCAGAGTGGACGTGGAAGAGGAGGTGGCCGATGAGACGGTGGTGGCCATCGTGGGCAAGCCCAACGCTGGGAAATCCACCCTCTTCAACCGTCTCATCGAGGAGGAGAGGGCCATCGTAAGCGAGGTACCCGGCACCACCCGGGACGCGGTGGACACCGTGGTGGAAAGGCAGGGCAAACGATATCGATTCATTGACACGGCGGGGTGGAGGCGTAAGTCCCGGGTGAAGGAAAAGTTAGAGTTCTTCAGCTTGGTAAGGGTCTGGAGGGCCATTGACCGAGCTCAAGTGGTGCTCTTGGTAATCGATGCCACCCAGGGCGTGACCGACCAGGACCAGCACATAGCCGCCCGCATTCAGGAGGATGGCCGGGCCTGCGTAGTGGTGCTCAACAAGTGGGACCTGATCAAGGGCACGGGCAAGGCGCACGAGGTGGTAAAGGACGCCGAGGAAAAGCTGCATTTCGTCTCCTACGCACCCGTGATCTCGGTGAGCGGCTTGACCGGCAAGGGGGTGGAACACCTCTTTCCGATCATAGATTCGGTGAGGCAGAGTTGGGGCAGCAGGGTCAAGACATCCGCCCTGAACAGCATGTTGCGGGAGGTGTTGGAGAAGACGCCCCCTCCCAGCAAGAAGGGAAAAAGGCTCAACATTTACTACGTTACCCAGGCTCGGACCTCGCCCCCCCACTTCGTCTTCTTCGTGAACGACCCCGATCTGGTCAACCAGGCCTACGCCCGCTTTTTGGAGAAGAAGATCCGGGAGCTCTTCGGATTCATGGGAGCTCCCATTCGCCTCACGTTCCGTCCTCGGCCCCGCAAGACCAAGAGCTAAGTGAGGAGAAGGGTTTACCAGGAAGAAGGCACCCAGGATGCTTTCTCGCCACGGCCTCGTTTTACCGCAGGAGAAACGATACACCTTCATGGGGTGTTATAATTCCGGGGAAATCAAGAGGATGGCATCCACTTTAACCTTTGTCCAGTGCTCATGGAAGGTTTTGGGCGATAACGATGGCGTGAGGGGGTGAAGAATGGCGGCGCGGATAGCCTTATGGCTTGCGGTCAGCTACGTTGTGGGATCCATCCCCTTCGGCCTCATCTTCTCCTTGGTCCTTTTCAGGGAGGATATCCGAAGAATGGGCTCGGGCAACATAGGAGCCACCAACGTCCTCAGAAATTTTGGCCCCATCCCTTTCGTGGCGGTTCTGGCCCTGGATATGGGGAAAGGGGTGGCGGCGGTGCTCGGGGGGCGGGCGTTGGGCCTCGATCCCGCCTGGGCCCTCTTGGCGGGGCTTTGCTCCATAGCCGGGCACAATTGGAGCGTTTTCTTGCGCTTCAAGGGAGGAAAGGGCATAGCCACCAGCGGCGGAGTGGTGCTGGCGGCTTATCCCCCCCAGGTGATAGCGGTGGTCTTGGGAGTGTTCCTGCTTGGGGTTCTTTCCACCCGGATAATGTCAGTGGGCTCTCTTGCCGCCGCCATCGCCTTCCCGCTGGCCTCGGCGGTGATAATGTGGGGAGACCGCGCGAGCCGGTGGCCCCACATGGCGGTGGCGGGGGTGGCAGCAGCTCTGGCGATTTATCGCCACCGGGAAAACATAAGGAGACTTTTGGAGGGAAGGGAGCCGCGCATATCGCTGCGCCGTTCTCGCACCAGTGAGAGGTAAGTCTCTTTAGCGGATCGGTGCTCTCTTGGAAATGAGTTCGAGGAGGCCAGGTTTTCTTGGGCGAAGGCGGGTCTTCTTCCATCGACCTGCGGGGGAGGATATTCCCCTTTGCTTACTGGGGCTACGGTGAGGCGCCTATGAGGGGTGAATCTGTGAGGTTCTGCGTGGTGGGAGGCGGCAGCTGGGGGACAGCCATGGCTTCCCATCTGGCTCGCAGAGGGCACTCGGTGGTACTGTGGGCCCGGGAGGAGGAGGTGGTGCAAGGAATACGTCGGTCGGGGAGGAATCCCCTTTTCCTGTCGGACGTAAGCCTTCCGGATAGATTGGACGTTACCGATTCCTTGCCAGAGGCGCTCACGGGGGCCGAGGTGGTGGTGATGGCCGTGCCTTCCTGCTGGTGTGAAGAGGTGGCCCTTTCCTTGGCGCCCCATTTGCCGCCCAAGGCTGTTGTCTTGAACCTGGCCAAGGGTTTTCATTCCTCTGGCCGCAGGCTTTCAGAGGTTTTGATGGAAATCCTGAGGTTGGACCCCGATCGTTTAGCCGTGCTCTCGGGGCCTAATCACGCGGAAGAAGTGGTTCGTGAAGTTCCCTCCGCCACCGTGGTGGCATCCGCCCACTTGCCCTTGGCTCGGCGGCTTCAGGAGGAACTGAGCAGCCCCTATTTCCGGGTTTACACCAACGATGACCTGGTGGGGGTGGAAGTGGGGGGAGCTTACAAGAACGTTATAGCGGTAGCGGCCGGGGTCTTAGACGGCCTTGGCCTGGGAGACAACACCAAGGCAAGCCTAATAACCCGAGGTCTGGCCGAGATGACCCGATTCGGAGCCGCTTTGGGTGCCAACCCCATCACCTTCTCCGGACTCTCAGGGGTGGGGGACCTCATCGTGACCTGCGTGAGCAGGCATTCCCGCAACCGCGGTTTCGGGGAAAGGATAGGTAGGGGAGAGCGTGCGCAAGAAGTGTTGATGAGCTCCCGTATGGTGGTGGAAGGCGTGTTCGCGTCCCGTATCGCCGTGAAGATGGCCAAGGAGCTGGGGGTGGAGGTGCCCATTGCCGAGGTGGTACACAGGGTAATCGTGGGGGAGGTGGAACCTCGGGAGGCGGTTACCTTGCTCATGACCCGAAGGTTGAGGGAAGAAACGGAGGAGGATATATACAGGGCTTTCCTCTTGGGTCAGCGACAACCTTGAACAAGGCCGGGCAGCCGGACCGCACAACCGAGGCATGTATCCTGAGAACGGCACGGGGAATTTGCGTGAGAGGATACCACCGGCAAGAACGCCGGGTCGGCCTTCCTTTCAGAAAGCCTGCCTTACGGAACAGCGCGTCTTCTCGTTGGGGTAGGGGTTGGACCCGAAGGGCTTCACTATTCAACGGAGGACAAGAGACGAAAAAGCGATGGAAAAGTTGGGATTACGTTAAGGCCAGCGAATCCCGGGCGCGCCTGAGTGGGACAGCGCCGATCGACATCCCCATTCCCTTTCTCCGCCAGCTGTCGCTAAGAATTAGACCGCCTGCCCCGATCTCTCCACGGACCGCCCCCCGAGCGAGATGAGCGTACCCCCATGAGGAGGCCGTGCCCTCCCTGTCACCCCGAGGCCCTACAATCCGAGCGGGAGGAAAGAGATGAGGAGGTTTTTGAGGATTCTGATATTTGCCATTCTTGGGTTCATCGTGACCGAGCTATCTGCGACTTACCTGGTGGAGCGAAGGTTGGACGAGGCCCTTGAGAGATGCACGGGCCTCGCGGGCAGCCTTCGCGTGAACTCCTTTCCGACCACCCTCTCACTGGCGCGAGGCATTTGGGGCGAAGCTCTTTGGACGTGGGAGGAGATGATGGAAGGGGAGATCCAAGGACCTGGCGGGGAGAGACGTGAGGCCTCGATGCAATGTCAGTTCAGGTTACATTTGAGGGGCTTTCGCTGGGGTGTCAACGACGCCCTCTTGGGAAGGCCTCCCGCGTTCGGAGGAGGGGAGGCGCAGTTGTGTTCCGTGTCAGTACCGAGAGAGCTACTGAGTGCTGCCAATGAGTGGCTAGATCCGGGATTTTACGAGGGCTGCGGGATAGGCGAGACACTGGAATTCATGGTCCAAGATGCGTCGCTGGCGGTCTACGCCAAGAATCTCGACTTGGACTCAAGAATTAAGGAAGAGAAGGGTAATGAGAATAACCTAAACGGCAACTTTAGTTTGTTATTCCTATGGAAACCTCGAAAATCGCCGTTGGGCAGCAGCTTGGTGGGATGTCGCCGTGTGCGTGAGAAGTTGGAGATGAGATGGGCCCTGCCCTCGGATGGACCCCGAATCAGCTCCTTCAAGGAAGAGTTAACGGTAGTTGAGGCTTTGACTCCCTACATCGAAGGTTTAGGTTGTTGGGTTAAAGCTAAAGTAAAATGTCGTTATTTTCTGGAAAATCCCCGCCCTAAGGCCCTTGACAGACAATATTTTGTAGTTTAAAAGAATCTTAAAACACAATATGTTGTTTCAAGCGTTTTAGGAGAGAGATATGAGGTGTCCCTTTTGTGGAGCTCCTGACACCAAGGTGGTTGACTCGCGATCTACCGATGGCGGATTGGTAATCCGCAGGCGCAGGAAGTGTCCGTCCTGTGCCAAGAGGTTCACCACCTTCGAGAGATTCGAGCAGTACCCGGTAGCGGTGATCAAGAGGAGCGGCGACAAAGAGCCTTACCGCCGGGAGAAGATATTGGCTGGCCTGAAGAAGGCATTCGAGAAGAGGCCCATCACCACGAAGGAGATAGAGGATTTGGTCTCAGAGATCGAGTGTGAGCTGAGAGAGAGGGGAGAGAAAGAAGTCCATTCCAGCATCATCGGCATGCTGGTGCTGAAGAAGCTCAAGGATCTGGACGAGGTGGCTTACCTGAGGTTCGCCTCCGTGTACAAGGATTTCAAGGACATCACCGAGTTCCAGCTGGAGCTGGGACAGCTGCTTGAGAAAAAAGAGAGAAAAGATCAGGAGGAAGAGGGATAAGGGGGACCGTCATGTCCGGAGAGACCATGCGGAGAGAGGATGGAGCAGAGGAGAGCGAAAGGGACCACTCTTGGGAAGAGGATGGCTCCAGGAGGATATGGGTGCTGAAGCGCCGGGAAGCGGCGGAGGACACCACCGATATCGCTCTTTTGGTGAGCACATCTTCCAAAGAGGAGATCAACGTCTGGGATAAAGAGAAGATAGTGAAGTCTCTCATCCTAGAGGCTAACGCCTCCGAGGAGCTGGCCCGTGAAATCGCCGACCGAGTGGAGGAGCGCATAGTCCGAAGCAATCTCACCACCGTTACCACCTCCATCATAAGGGAGTTGGTGGACCTGGAGCTCTTGGAGAGGGGCCTGGGGACCATGCACCAAAAACACTCCCACTTGGGATTGCCCATGTACGACGTGGAACAGATCATCACAAACCCCAACAAGGAGAACAGCAACACCACCCATAATCCCGAGTCCATCAACCTAACCCTGGCCGAGGCGATCCTCAAGGAGTTCGCGCTTCGCAAGGTCTTCTCGGAGGACGTGGCCCGGGCCCATATGGTAGGAGATATTCACCTGCACGATCTGGGCTTCATTATTCGGCCCTATTCCTATTCCGGGGATACCGTGGTGCACTGGAGGCTTGCGGGATCCCCTCTCTCCTTCACCACCACCATGGAGCAGCTTTACCACCTCTTTTCTGGGGAGATCTCACCCGAACCTGGGGTGAGGGTCAAATACCCCGAAAATTTGGAGATACTGGATCGGGATGGGTGGACTCGAGTAAGGCGTTTGGTGAAGAAGGATCGGCTGGGCAAGCAGATGGTTTTCATCGCCTTAGAGGACGGGAAAAGCACCATGGTGACTTGGGATCATCCAGTGATAACCACTGACGGAATAAAACCCGCCTCCGAGGTTTCGGTGGGGGATGAGCTTGAGGCGGTGAATACCACTGACCTGCCCGCTATAGACCTCACCCGCATATTAGGAGTGTGCGGCTCTTCCTTCAGGTTGAGGTTCAGTACCTTGGACCTCATCCTCGCTCACCAGCGGGCGGAGGAATTGGTGGCGGAGAGCGCTAGGCTGAGAAAGGGAAATCCGACGGGGCTTTCCCCATCCCATCTCCGCCCAGCCTCGCCTCGGACCAGAAAGGTGGTCATGGTTCAACCGGTGGAGGTTCTCGATGTGTACATCTACGACGTAACCACCGATACCGGGACCCTAGTGGCGGACGGCATCTACAGCCACAACTGCGGGGGACACAGCTTAGATTACATAAAGAAGTACGGCCTTTCCCTTCCCAACATAACCAGCACCTCAAGACCGGCCAGGCACCCGGAGGTGCTCATCGGCCACATGGTGAAGATGGCCTCCACCCTCCAATCCCATTACGCCGGGGCCATAGGCTGGGAGGCGGTGAACATGTTCTTCGCCCCCTATTTGGTGGGGTTGGAATACCAACGCATAAAGCAGCTGGCGCAGATGCTCATATACGAGTTCAACCAACTGGCGGGGGCTCGGGGAAGCCAGGTGGTTTTCACCGATTTCAACCTCTACTGGAACATACCTCGCCATTTCAGGAACACCCCCGCTATAGGCCCAGGGGGTGAATACACCGGAAAGACCTACGGAGAGTACGAAAAGGAAGCACAAGCCTTCCTCTGGGCCCTATTCGAGGTCTACCTCGAGGGGGATGCCATGGGGAAGACCTTCGTCTTTCCAAAGCCCCTTCTCCACATCAACGATGATTTCTTCCGGACTCCGGGCCACCAAGAATTCCTGGATCTGGCGTGCCGCGTGGCCTCCAAGCAGGGCATCACCTATTTCGTATTCGACCGCGGGGATGAGGTCACCGTGTCCCAGTGCTGCCGCCTCAAGTTAAGGCTGAAGGAGAAGGACTTAGAGGAGGCCATGACCCCGGAGAAGATGCGCTTCAGCGCTTTGCAGAACATCACCATCAATCTCCCGCGCATAGCCTATAAGGCCAACGGTTCCGATGAGATCCTCTTCCACGAACTGGAGAAGGCCATGGAGCTGGTGGTCAAGGCCCACCTGCAGAAGCGGGATTTCATAGCTGGCCTGCTCAAGCTCGGGGTAAATGGCCCCTTGTCCCTGTTGTGCGACAGCAAAGACGGAGAGCCGTACCTGCGGATGGAGAGGCTGACCTATCTGGTGGGCCTGTTGGGACTCAACGAGATGGTCCAATATCACATAGGGGAGCAGTTGCACGAGTCGGAGAGGGCGCTCAAGTTCGGCCTGCGGGTGGTGGCCCATATGCACCTGCTGTGCAAGAAGCTGTCGGAGAAATATGGGATCAATTTGGTGCTGGAGGAGTCGCCCGCCGAATCCAGCGGCTATCGTCTGGCCAAGCTGGACATGAAGTACTATCCCGAACAAGCTTCCAAGGTGATCAAGGGAGACTTGGCCTCTGGCGAGTATTACTACACCAACAGCGTTCACCTCAACGTCGAGGCACCTATCGACTATATCGAGAGGGTGAGGAAGCAGAGCATGTTCCATCCCCTCATCGAGGCGGGGGCCATCATCCACATATGGTTGGGCGAACACGAACCGGATCCGGCTTCCATAAAGAACTTCGTCATTAAAACCTTCTACCAGACCCAGGCAGCCCAGATAGCTTTTTCCCCGGAGTTCACCGTGTGCAACACTTGTCGCACCACCTCTCGAGGCCTGCACGACGCTTGCCCCCGCTGTGGCGAGGAAGACGTGTACGGGATCACCAGGATAGTGGGATATTTCTCCAAGATCAGTACCTGGAACAAGGGAAAGTTGGGCGAACTCAAGGATCGCGTGAGGACCGACTTGAACGGCAGGTTGGTGAGGGGCAAGAGAAGTCGGGGTGAAGGGGGTGTTCGCGAAGTCTTCGGTGCTTGAACGCGACTAAGGCTCAAGGTGGGCCGAAGGGATCTGCAGGAGAAATGAATAGGTTAAGGGGCGGCCGGAGACGGGTGGAACCGAAGAGGCAAGAACTCAAAGGAAAAGAGGGAGAAAGGAGGTAATGCCGTGGAACACCTCAAGGTCTTCGTGAAGGCAGACTGCCCCAAGTGCCCGGCGGCCAAGGAGGTGGCGGGCAAGTTTGGAGAAGTGGAGATCTACGACTTGGACGATCCGGTGGGTCTGGCAGAGGCAGCTTACTATGGTGTGCTGTGCACACCGTCTATGGTGCTGGTGGACGAAGAGGGGCGAGAGATCCGCGCCTGGAGGTGCACCGTCCCCTCGCCGGCGGAGATAGCCGCCCACATTCATAACTGATTGACTGATGGGAAAGGGAGACATGAAAGGCTGGTACGATTGCGGATCACGGACAAGTTATTCGAGCAGTCGATGAGAGAGATCACCAGGGACATCTATCTCGATCGCCTATATGGCTTTCTTCCGGCCAGCATGCTTGACTGGCCCGGACGCTTGGTTTCCGTCCTCTTCGTTTCCGGTTGTAACTTCCGGTGCCCTTATTGCCACAATCCCGAATTAGTGAAACCCCAGGAAGAGGGAGGGTTCTTTTGGTCTGAGCTGGAGGGGTTTTTCAATGAGCGAGAGGGTTGGTTGGATGGGGTGGTCATAACGGGAGGAGAGCCTACCCTTTATCCGGACCTTCCGGAGCTGTGCCGCAGGCTCAAAGGAGCTGGGCTGGGGGTGAAATTGGATACCAACGGTTCCCGCCCGGAAGCGTTGCAGCGCCTCTTGGAGGAAGGCTTGGTGGACTTCGTGGCCATGGACGTCAAAACCTCTTGGGCGCGTTATCCAATGGTGGTGCGCCGCCCATTTCCCGTGGACGAATTATCCGAAAGGCTCAAGGAGTCCGTATCTCTTATCTTGAAATGGGGAGGAGAGCACGAATTCCGCTGTACGGTGGTTCCCGATCTGGTGGAGGAAGAAGATCTGTGGGCTATAGCCGATTCGCTCAGAGGTGGCAGTAAGTTGGTGCTTCAGGCTTTCCGTTCTGAGAAGACCTTGGATCCGGGCTGGAAGGGCAGAAAGGGATATCCCCCTGAAAGGTTGCATTTTTGGGCGGAGAAGCTGTCCGGCATCCTCCCGGTCGAGGTGCGGGGGGCATGAACGCGGTAACCCACTTGAGTTTGGGGACATATCTATCCACTATACGAGGTGCCGGTAGATCATAGGCTATGGAATAGATAAGATGTTTGGGGATGATATCCCCGGGAGGAGAGGTTGGCGAAGTGACAGATAAGGAAAAGACGGTTTCGCCAAATCCATTCGCGGAGCCCACCCGCATCCTCCGCGAGAGAGACCCGGAGGAGATAGCCGAGACGGCGGGCCTGAAGTACACAGACGGATATATCCGCCTACCGGTATATAAGTGGGAGCTGTCCGTGTCCCATCCCGATCTCCAGATCGGGGGGCCTTCCTTCCTCACCTCCTACGTGATGCGCCTCCTCTCATTGATCTACCTGTCTAAAGCAAGGGCCAAACCCCTTTCCAATCAGTGGATCCCTTATAGAGAGCTAAAGGACGGCCTTTTTTACGTTAAGAGCTTTCAGGAAACCGTGGAGGAAAGGATCGTCGCCCGTTTCTCAAAGGACCTGGAGACCTTAAGGCGAGCGGCGATCTTGCTGGGAGGCAGGGAGGTGGAGCAGGGAGATATGGGAGTGGTGATCCCCACCTTTCCGAGGTTGCCCTTGCTCCTAATCATGTGGAAGGGAGACGAGGAATTCTCCTCCAGCGCTCGCTTTCTTTTCGATCGCTCCGCTGACACTTACCTAAACGCCTTTGAGCTGCGCATGCTTTGTGGGGAAGTGACGGGACACCTGATAAAGATTGCCGATGGGCGCTTGGAGGTCCCTCTGTAAAGAACCTTCTTCTCGAGCGGGGACTCAGGATATTGGGCGGCACTCACTGTGTTCCCGATCTCCATATAGTAAATTACAAACTAAGTAACTGTTAATTATAAAATGGGGAGGTTTCGGTGGTCTCCCGGGTGGAGCTGATGGTGCTGGGGGTATTGGCAGAGGGGGAGGCACACGGTTACCAACTTTATCGTCATTTGGACGATCAAGGCTTTCTGCGTTGGAGCAGGGTCAGCAAGGTGGCCGTGTATAAGGCGCTGGCCAAGTTGGAAAGGGAAGGGTACCTCGTATCTCGCACCGGCAGGGAGGGCAACGCTCCCGAGAGGAAGGTCTACGCCATAACCGCCCAGGGAGAGGAAAGGTTGAGAGACTTGGTTTTTTTGGCTCTTTGCGAGGAAGAGCCTTTACGCATGGAAGAAACGATAGTGCTCCCATTCCTGAAGTTTTTGGGAAGAGACGAGGTGTTGGAGGGATTGGAAAGGAGGATTTCATATCTGAAGGCCCGATTGAAGCGTCTCCGAAGGGAGGGGGAGTTGTTAAAGGACCTGGATGAGGGATTGAAGGACCTGATAAGAATGAAAGAGGAGGGGCGCTACCAAGAGGAGATACGCTGTCTCGAGGAGTTGCGAGAACGCTGGTCATGAGAATGAAAGGGATTCCCTTCGCACTGTCGAGGAAGGTGCGCATCCCTGCCTTTTGACGATCGGGCCCAGCGAAAAAGTGGCTCCGAATGGGGACGAATGATATGCGAGTCCCTGGAGAAGTTCTTGGGAAAAGAATCCCCAAGGCGAGAGGATCGGCGCGCGGGCTAAGGACGTTGCGACGAAAACAACGTCGCGTCGTGACGTTATAGTGGCCTTGATAAGGTTTTCTGCTGGGAAGGAAATCTCTCGCGAGGCACGGTGAGCTTCGGTGGGTGGGCGGTGTTAGTCGATGGGCGATGAGCATAGGATCCACGAGTTGGCTAGGGGCGATCCTTTTAGCCGGGCGTTGGGCATTGAGCTCGAGGAGATAGGGCCTGGTTATGCCCGGGTCAGCTTGCGGCTGAGCCATCAACACATGAATTTCCTGGGCTTGGTACATGGAGGGGTGATCTTCTCGTTGGCCGACGCGGGCTTTGCCGCCGCATCCAACTCTTATGGGACCCGGGCAGTGGCGCTGCACGTGAGCGTTGATTATTTGAGGCCACCTCGTCCGGGGTCCAGGCTCGAAGCGGAAGTGAGAAAGGGAGCTCAGGCGGGAAAAATGGGTCACTACCTAATGGAGGTGAGAGATGACTCCGGGGAGACAGTGGCCCGTCTTTCTGGGTGGGCTTATCATACCAAAAGGCCCTTGGAAGAGGGCATTGTTTAGCCAGGGCCCTGACCCTCATCTGTTTTTCTCACGGTGGAAGGGGGAGCATCCTTTATAAAAGGGTTATCTTCCCGCAAGGTAGAGCGAATGAGCCATGGGGATGCACGGGTTTAAGGTGACGAGAAATCGCAAATCGCGTTTAGCAAATGGATTTTTGTAAACAATAGTAGAGCGGCATTTTTGACTCGGAATAGACCTCCGGGGATTTTTTACCTGATTATTTGAAAAATTATTGCCTCGAAGAGAATGATGAACAGGTCACCCGTTTTAGGGTCGGGGCTTTGGTGGTGCGCCCTGTTGTTGGGTGAAATTCTTAAAGGTTAGTGCTGATTGCGCCAGGTTCAGAAAACCGCCGATAATTTATCTTATGTCAAGTATTATTTTCACGACCCTATCTCCCCCTCTCGTTTCTCTTGCATTTGAAATCCCTTGAAAAAGCGCCGCCCTTGCCGGGCGGCGGGTCGCGCCCTCATACCTCGTTCCTATATCTCTTTACTCGATCATGTCTCGCTTGAGGCCGGCGCATTAAGTGGTATTGTTACCTAAATCTCTCCTTTTGGAGATCATACCTCCATATCAGGTATGACGAGCTCCTGCGCTTGTTGCCTGAGTTCCCTACGCAGTATCTTTCCGGCCAAGCTGGCGGGAAGCTGATCCAATATCACTACCATCCTCAATCTCTTGTAAGCGGCCAATTGGCTGTTGGCATATTCCATGATCTCCTCCGGTGTGGCGGTCTCCCCCGGCTTCAACTGAACGAAAGCCACCGGAATATCTCCGTACCTTTCGTCGTATTTCCCCACCACCGCCGATTGGGCAACTTTGGGATGGGTGTTTATCACCTCTTCCAGATCCCTCGGATATACGTTATAGCCCTTGTAGATGAGCATGTCCTTCTTGCGGTCCACTATGTACAGGTAGCCGTCTTCGTCGAATTTTCCTATGTCGCCAGTGTACAGCCAACCGTCTCTAAGAACCCGGGCGGTTTCTTCGGGTTTGTTCCAGTAACCTTTCATTACCTGGGGACCCTTCACGCATATCTCTCCTATCTCCCCCACCGGCATCTCCTTCTCACCGGTCTCCGGATCCACGATCTTGATCTCGGTGTCCTGTAAGGGCAGACCCACCGAACCCAATCGGAAACCTTCCCGGGAGGGCGGGTTGGCCGCGCAACCCATGGTGCACTCCGAGAGACCATAAGCCTCGCATATCACTCCCGGTATCTTCTCCCGCAAAGTGTTCAACAACTTGTGGGATATCGGGGCGGCTCCGGAGGCCACCAGCTTTATCTCAGAGAGGTCGATCTCCTGGAAAAGGGGATGTTCCACCAAGGCCACGAAGAGTTGGGGCGCGCCCCCGAATACGGTGGCCCGATACTTGTTAATGGCCTGTAGGTACTCGCCCGGGTCGAAGCGGGGGAACACCACCAAGGTGTTACCTCCTAACATCTGCATGGTCAAGTAGCCCACGATTCCCATGGCGTGGAACCAGGGCACGACGATGAGGGAGACCTCGGATCCCCTTCGGATGGGATGATTCTCCGGTCCATCCCCTTCTTCATAGCGGATTTGGAACTGACCATCCCTGTAATCCACGTCCCCGCCGGCGAACCAGTAGGCGAACTGGCAGCAGTTGACCACCACGTTGTAATGGGTGAGCATCACCCCTTTGGGGGTTCCGGTGGTCCCTCCCGTGTAGGCGATGTGGGCCAAGTCCTCTTTGACGTTTATCTCAACCTTAGGCGGTTCGGGGGGATGGTTCCTCACCAGGTCAGTGAAATCCACCACCCCTTCGGGGAAGGGCTGCTTGGTGAGGGGCTTGACGGGCGAATATAGTGGAGGGTAGACGTCCGCAAGACTTACCAAAATGACGTTTTTCACCGACGTGCGATCCAGGCAGCTTTGGGGCATAGAAAATAGCAGGTCCAGCCCAATGTAGGTCTCCGCGCCGCTGTCGTTTAGCTGGAACAGGAACTCCCTCTCCGCCAAGAGTGGGCTCACCGGCACAAAGATCGCTCCCACTTTAAGAAGTCCGAAGTAGGCGATGGCGAACTGGGGACAGTTGGGAAGGTGTATGGCCACCCTGTCGCCCTTCTTCACCCCCAAAGAAGTGAGTGCGGCGGCGAATCGGTCAGACAGTTGTTCCAGCTCTTGATAGGTTATCTCAGACCCCCCGAAGATTATGGCGTTTCTCCAAGGCCATCGGGAGGCTGCCGATCTCAGGATCTGGTAAATGGGGACCTCGGGATAGGATAGACTCTTGAAGACTCCTTTGGGCCAGCACTTGAAATTCTTCTCCATTGATACCTCCCTCCTCGTCCTTGACGAGCGGGGTCCGCCAAACGGCGAGTCGTCAATGCCGGACATGGGTTATCTCCCCGCCCATCTCCTAACCGAGACAGCCTATTTTAAAGTTTAATACCCCCCTTGCGGATGACACAAACCCGTTTTACTGGAGGTCGGTTAGATTAAGCAGTACGACCAAATCCTCGTTATGGCAGAAAAATAA
Source organism: Actinomycetota bacterium (assembly GCA_015711955.1). Taxonomy (GTDB): domain Bacteria; phylum Actinomycetota; class Geothermincolia; order Geothermincolales; family RBG-13-55-18; genus JACVJK01. The sequence continues at coordinate 29,317 of JACVJK010000012.1, forward strand.
TACTCTTTTCATACCGAGAGCCGATTACCCAACGCATTTCCATGTTGCAGAATCATGTTGACTTCATAGTCCAACGCCCCACCCGGAAAGCGGACGGCTGCCCGGCCGGCCGCTTTCAGTTTTTAAGTCCTGCGAAGGCAAGACATCGTAAAGGGTGTCGGCTCGCCCACTTCCACCTTAGAGGCGAGGCCAGCAAGGCGAACCTCCACCCTCGATTAAAGCGTATGCAAGTCAGAGGGTGTCTCGTGGGGCGATGCCTCAGACCTTCGAAGTAAAGGGTTGTGCCCTTGCAGTCTCTTACCCCGGAGAGTTCCGCTTATCAAGTAGGTGATCAGCAGGATCCATGGGGAGATCACGCAAAGCAGGAAACCCCGAGGGGTGCGAACGAAGTCCAGAAGAAAACCCCCTTTCGGCAGCACCAGCCAGGCTTTTCCCACCGCATCCCTCAAGGGTACCGGCTGGAGACCGGAATCGGTCATCACCAAGGCGCAGTCCAAGCCCCTATCGTCCCTTTGGAAGCCTTGCACCTGGAAAGCGCTGTATACCCCGTCGGACTTGGGTTCCAGGAAGACCACCACGTCCCCTACCTGTAAGTTATCTCCTTCCCCGGCTTTGGGGACCACGACGTCCATCTCGGAGATGATGCCGTTTTCGTCCGAACGGCGGATGACCTTGAAGGGTTCCGCGAGGGATTGGATTATGATGAGGAAGTTGGTGAATATGGCGAAACATACCAGGGCCATCACTAAGACGAAAACGACGCGGGAAGATAATCGCTCCCTTTCCTCCATCTCCAGAACCCCTCTTTCTTTTTTTGTTGGAGTTTTATCCAGGCTGTGTTATCGATACCGGACCTGTCGTGACGTATCCCCCGCGAGAACCAAATTCACCCCGCCTGGGGGGGAAGTGGAACGAGGTATGTGGCTGGGAGGAAAGACCTCGTCTTCGGGGGCGCTTCACCCAGAAAGTTAGGTTCTTCCTGTCGAAAAAGGGGGAGATGGCCACTTCGGGCACCTACAAGAGATTCCATAATATGTGCCCTCAATTCTAAAGGACGTAAATGCGGGAAGCCGACGATGTGTGGTTTGGTCGGGAAGATCAGGCTGACTTTCACCCAAGGGCTTAAAGAGGTATGAGGAGTTGGGCTGTTGCTGTTGAGGGGGAAGGCTCAACAATCTTACCTGGGGGCAAATGCTTATATTGTCCGTTCACTGGGATCGGGGTCAATATGTCATCATCCAGGATGAAGGCCCGTACCAGATGGGGCTCATATCAATTCCTCCACCAACTGAACGAGGTCGGAGGGGTTGAAGGGCTTCACCACGTAGCGAGCTGCGCCCATCCCAAGCGCCCTTTCCCGGTCTTCGGGGGACGCTTTCACCGTGAGGACTACCACCGGTATATCCCTCGTCTTTTCGTCCCCCTTAAGCTGCTGCAGGACTTTCCACCCGTCGATACGGGGCATCATGATATCTAGGATTATCAGATCGGGAAGGCACTCCTTGGCCATTTTATATGCTTGCTCTCCTCCGATGCAGTTTACGAGCCGGTAACCACAAGGGGAAAAGTTGAGGTTGAGGAGTTTCACGATGAGCTCGTCGTCGTCCACCAGCATGATGCACTTGGAATCTGCCGGCCCCATCTTCTCTTCCTCCCGGGACATCAAAGGACATTTTCAGGGCCAGACTTCAGAGCCAGAGGCTGTCCTTTCACCAACCTCTTCTCTTGCTAGTCGGTAACCAGCAATTAGTACGCGCGATCCCCGATCATCTTATGCTTCCTCGCAGGTTATGTCTTGGCAGTCAGCATGGTGGGATTTCAAGCTTGATGTCGATAGGCCTCAAGCCTGTCCTTCCCCGGACTGTTTCCTGCGCACTTCTTCAACCTTGGCGTTCAAATCCCTTATCAAGGCGTCCACGTCTATTCCGTGGGCCATGGCCCCCTGCTCGATGTTCTCGTATCGAGCCACTGCACATCCTATGCAGTGAAGTCCATGCTCCAGAAAGACCCTGATGGTCTCGGGGTTCCTTTGCACCACTTCCTGAATGGTCATGTGCTTTGTGATCTCCAATCACTACACCTCCCTTGCGATCCCCGACGGTTTTAATGTCTAGGAACATATTTTAAACCCTGTCAACATTTTATCCCATGAGGAGGACATCCCCTCTTATGGGGAGGGACGCGGGGTACTGGCAGTATTTCTCCCCTCTGGTCAGTGATGCCGAGGCGAGCTTGGCCTTTTGCGAGGCAGCCTGCACGACCGTCGCCTGAAACATGAAAGGCGAAGATCACTATATGTACATTTAATCACCGCTTTCAGTTTCACCTTCCATTTGTGGCTCTGGCCCTTCGAATTCTTCTGCTTTCCCTTGAATCCCCTCTTCCAGTTTGATGTTGTACTTCCTCAGCAGCCCCTCGAAGTCCTTCTTGTAAAAGATCTTGCACTTCACCTCAGGGTATAGTTCGCGGAGCAACCTTATCTTTCGGTTCTTCTTGGTGACCAGTTTCTGGTTCATGGTGGTGATCTCGATGTAGAGGTCGAATTCGGGAAGGTAAAAATCGGGAGTGAACTTGGCCACCGGGTTTCCTCGACTATCCCAGGCTATGTCGAAGCTTACAGGTTCGTAAAGCCATTTTATGTCGTAAAAGTCGAGGAGTCGGGCGAATTCCTGTTCGCTTCGGTGGGCGAATTTGACCTCGTCCCACTTCTTGTACTCCCCTGACGCACGTGGTCTTTCTCGATTTTTCTCCTCCCCCGCCGTCTCTTCCTCACCTACCTTTGCATGGCCGCATGAACCGGAATCATTTCCTGATCTCCCCACTCAGGGGCAGAAGGACCTCGAAGGTGGTGCGGGCAACCCCTCCCAAGCCGATTTCCTTTGCTGCTCGCCACGAAAGATCGAGTACCCTGCCCGGTATAAAGGGACCCCGATCGTTCACCTGAACCACCACCTGTCTGCCGTTGAGGGTGACCAGGAGCCAGGTGCCCATGGGCAAAAAGGGATGGGCACAGGTGAAGTCGTACATGTTGAAGGGGATTCCGCTGGCGGTGGGCTTTCCATGAAAATCCGCTCCGTACCAGCTGGTGTATCCGGAGTATACGATTCCGGTCCTCTGGAAATTCGAAAGAGAAGGCATCTCGGGAACGCGTTGCCATAGCTTACCTGAGACAGGGGTGGCGACTACGGGGTCGACCCTTGAGGCGTTGCGGGACGTCTTTATCTCCCTCAACCTGATGTTTATGTAGGTGAGCCTTTCCTCCAACTGCCGTATCTTGCGTTCCAATCCATCTACGTCCAGGACTCCCAATAGCTCCTGCTTTTTCTGGGTCAGTTCCCTCAGGGATGCGCGCTGGAGGTTCAGTTCCTCCCTTCTCTTTTGGAGTTGATGGACTGCTCTTTCCCCCGCGTAGAGGAACCTGCGATAAGCGTGTGCTTCCCTCCATAGTGCGTCTATGTCCCTTGCTTCCAAGATCACCTCCAGCACGTCCACTTCGCCATTTATGTACAGGGATTTAATCATACGCCTTAAACTGGCTTTTCCGGCCCTGATATCCTCCTCCAATCCGGCGATTTCCGCTTCCAAGCAAACTTTCTCCTGTTCGATCTTTTCGATTTCCTCGATTATGCTCTCTCTGTCCCCCAACGCCTTCTCCAGGCTGGCTTTCGCCTCCACCAACTCGGCAATCAGCAAGTGGGCCTCTTTTTTAAGGGTCTCCTCTTCTGTTGTGCCAAGAGCTCCTCTGTGATGAATGGGTCCTGTGGCGGTCAACAGGAAGACGATCTGCAGGGCGAAAACGAAAAGACGAAAGCGGATATTCCTATGAAAACGGTAGCCGTTGTCCCTATGGGGCGACTTATTCCAACTCATTTCTCTGATACCTTGCCAGGAGCATCATCGAGGAGGAGAGCTTGGCTTTGGCGATTGACCCACGACGCCATTTCATTTGACCCAAAACTCATCCGTATCTTCCTCCCTGCATGAGGAACTTCGATTGCGCCAGCTCCTCGAGACGGGACAGCTGTTCTACCGTTCCGATGGCGATGATCACATCCCCGGCGTCCAAGCGGATGTCCTTGGATGGCTTGGTGTTGAAATTCATGCCCCGTTTTTTGACCGCCAACACCAAGGCTCCGGACACGGTGTAGATCTTGGCCTCCTCGATGGTCTTTCCGACCAGGTAGCTGTTGGGCTGAATCTCCACGTCGTCGATGCGCCACTCCAGATCCTCTACGTTGAACTCGATGTACTGACCTTTGGTCACCAAGTCGAGATAATCCCATACCATGGGCTTGAGGAGCATGGCGGCCATTCTCCTTCCCCCGATGGAGTGGGGAGAGATGACTCGATCTGCCCCCGCTCTCCTCAATTTGGGCTCTGACTCCTCCATGTTGCAACGGCTCACAATGAACAGATGGGGGCTAAGCTCTCTAGCGGTCAAGGACACGTATAGGTTTTCCGCGTCGCTGGAAAGGGCTGTGACCAAGCCCCTGGCCCTCTCGATGCCGGCGGCCCTCAAGGCTTCGTCTGAGGTGGCATCGCTCCTTATTACCCTGTAACCCTTTTCGAATGCCCTGTCTGCGGCGACGGGATCTTTCTCGATGATAACGAATTCGGCCCCGGCCTCCGCCAAGTCCTGAGCGACGCAATATCCCACCCTGCCATAACCGCATATAATGTAATGGCTCAAGAGGCTCTCAATCTCCTTCCGCATCCTTCTCCTTCCCATGATCTCGGATACCCGGTTCTCAATCATGAATTCTACCGCACTGGCCAGGGTGTAGCCCACGGTCCCCACTCCGGTGATGATGAGCACCATGGTGAAGATCCTGCCGGCTTCGCTCAGCTCGAATATCTCGCCATACCCTATGGTGGTCACGGTGATGATGACCATGTAGAGGGAGTCCACGAAGTTCTGCTTCTCGATGATCATGTAGCCGGCGGTCCCCAGCGTAACCACCAGGAACAGCAACAGGAAGGCCTTTTCCAGAGCCCTTAACCTATCCCTCATCTTCAATTTGCTTCACCATAAATTAGATCTTGATATACTGTTCGGGTCGTTTTCCTCTGTCCCTTAATCCTTCACTGAAAATATTAATCGTCTTGGAGCCGTTGGTCACTCAACCTTTCTTGTGGTGGGCACACCATATGGTGTGGGAGGGACGGATAGGAGATGATAATGGATCTTAAGACGATTCAAGACCTCTGCGCTCAGTTTTAGCTCACATAAAATCCTCGGGCTTCACGTCCTTCAGGAAGTCACGGAACCGTGCTATCTCCTCTTCCTCATCGCTCTGGATGAAAACGCTCGCCTCACTCAGAACGTGCTCCTCTGCGAATATGGGCACCCCCAACCTCACAGCTAAAGCTATGGCGTCGCTGGGCCTGGAATCAATGAGATATCCTTTGCCCTCCAGATACATGGTTATCTCGGCATAAAAGGTGCCTTCTCGGAGGTCGTTTATGACCACCTTTTCCACCGATACCCCCAGTTCTTCCAAGATGCTCTTCATCAGATCGTGGGTCATGGGCCTTGCGGTCTCTATGCCTTGGAGCGCGAATGCTATGGCCGTGGCCTCGAAAGCCCCTATCCATATGGGAAGGAACCGGTCCCCGTGCTTTTCCTTGAGGAGCACGATGGGCTGGTTCGCTGGCAGTTCCACTCTGACTCCGATTAGGGTGAGCTCTACCATCGGACATCACACCCCAGATTTCTTATGGTTAAACTATAGCACTCATTATGCCGTGTCAATGAGATATCATGGGCTTTTTCCATATATTGCCAAAACTTTTCTTTCTTTCCGTTGTTACGGCAAGATAATTTGCTGTGTCATATGATCACAGGCCGACCGAATTCCAGGTCATGTCCGGTCTCGACCACTCTTATTTCCCTCAAGTTCCTTCCCCTTTCTAAGTGATCAAGGCCATATCCCACTAGGAAATCCTCCCCCACTTCGAAACCCCGATACCTGATCTCCACGGGGACTATTCTGCGGGAGGTTCTGTCCAGCAGCGCACAAACCCTGATGTCCTTGGGATCCCTAGCACGCAAGGTCTTTAGGATGTAGTTTAGGGTTAGGCCCGTGTCAACTATGTCCTCGACCACCAAAACACATTTTCCCGTGATGCTGGACGAGAGGTCTTGGGTAATTCTGACCGGCCCCTTGACGCCTGTGGCCTGATCGAAACGGGTTATGGAGAGAAAGTCGACGGTGACCTCAAGCTCAAGGCGACGTATCAGGTCGGCGAGAAACATGAATCCGCCTTTCAACACCGTAATTGCTACCACTCGAGCATCTTCTCCGAACTCTTTGCTATAATCGTCGCTTATCTCCCTCCCCAGCTCAGCCACCCGCCGTTTGATTTCCTCCTCGGCCAGTATGGGGTGGGATTCCACTCCTGGAAGTCTGTTCATTTTTTTGCCCTTTCTGGTTCGCCGTTTTTGTCCCCTTTATTCGGCGGTCTCCCCTAAACCCATTATGGCTCGCCTACCCCGATCTTCCTCCTCCGGAGCAGTGACCTCACAAACCAGGGATGAGCGCTTTTATAACCTTCCATGCCAAGTACATCGTGTGTGTCACGAAGCACCAAGCCCTTTTTAAGGGCCCTGGAGATGGAATGTCCCCCTCCAAAAACAAAGGAACCTCGAACTCTGTTTCACCACGACCAATCCGCAATCTACCTACCTCGTCTCCCTTGCGGGCGGGATAAGGTATTCCAGTCTTGAAATAGCCGTCGGCAAACATGTAATCGTTAACCCTATCCCAGCGCACCGTGACCGGGAAGTCAGATCCGGTGACCACACCAACCCCACTGGGGCAATTTCCCACCTTCAGGGGCGGCAAGCGGAGGGAGGCCAATCTGAAATATAGTCGCACGAAGTTGCTAAACCCATATTCCAGGAGCAGTTCGCTCTGATTCCAGTAATCATCGCTGTGGAGTACCACTGAGATCAGCTCCATGTCGCCCTTCGCAGCGGAGGCCACAAGGCACCTTCCCGCTTTCAGGGTGTAACCCGTTTTTATGCCGGTGGTGTGGGGATACGAGGTGAGCAGCCTGTTTTTGTTGTAATAGACCCTCGGATGGGGGTGTCCCGGCCAAGGAATCTCGTATCTCCTAGTGGACACGATCCGCCTGAAGGCGTCCATTTGCATGGCCTTGGAAGAGATCAATGCGAGGTCATAAGCAGTGGTGAAGTGTCCCTCTTGGTCCAGCCCGTGGGGATTGGCGAACTGGGTGTCCCAGGCCCCCAGTTCTTCTGCCCTTCGATTCATCATTTCCACGAAGGCTCTCACCGAACCGCCGGCGTGATTTGCTAGTGCCACGGCGGCATCGTTGCCCGATTGTAGGAGCAGAGCATAGAGCAGCTGCTCAACGGTGAGGGTCTCGCCTGGGGAAAGCCAGCCGGAGGACTCCCCTACCCTCGCTGCCTCTTCGGTAATGACCACCCTTTCTTCCAAGGAACACCTTTCGAGTACCACCAGCGCTGTCATGATCTTTGTGGTGGAGGCCATGGGAAGACGTTCCCTCTCGTTCTTTCCATAAAGGATTTCACCGGTTAAGGGGTCCATGAGGATAGCCGCCTTGGCGGCTATATCCGGCGCCCTTTCCACGTCTTTGGGTTGGGGCAGTTCGCCTTTGGGTCCTTGGGCTAGCACCGTCAAGCTCAAGGTACGATTTTCTCCCCCTGCGAGGGAAAGGATGGTGCTCAATAAGCACAGAAAAAGGGCGATCAGAGCTATGGTCGTCGTGACGCGAAGGGGCGCCTTGGGACTTCCTCTCTGGCCTCGTCTGCGTCCATGACTGGTCCTGCTTTCCCGAAAGGGGGTCCTAAGAGTTTGGTCTAAGCGATTAGAGACCTCTGGATACGAAGCCCTTGGGAAGCCCCTTGAGTCCTCGATCTTCCTCCTAAGCCTCCGGTTTTTTCGTTCTAACATGGTTGGTCGGTTTGTCAGCTTTTAGCTTGCGATTCAAAGCTTACTGCTCCCGATGCCCTTCGCCCGATTTTTTTAGGCCAAAGTTTCTCTTTGGCGAATACCCATCAGTCGGGGCTGGGAAGGAATTCTCTATATATTGTCCTATATGTTGGTTATCTCGCGCGAAAGCAAAGGTCTCTTTCCAACTCAATTCCTTTGAAATTGGGGCCGAAATATGTTCTCAACCTTCAGTTTATCCCAATGCCTTCCTGTTTCGCTGCCCATGACGGCAATCTTTGAGATAGCAAAGGATTCTCAACTCGTTCTCATCTCAGCGGGCTTGCCAAGGTCCGCGATATCAGCACATACAAAGGTACCGTGATCACGTTCATGAGTACCAGGGACAGCCTGGTTTGGAAAAATCTCAGAAACCCCTTTTCTCGTTGGGAAAGGATGGTGAAAACGGTACCCGAGGCCATTCCCATTAGAAGAGAGATGACCAGGGAGATGGCTAGGGCCACTCCCATTCGCTCGTTGCCCGTGAGCAAGAGGGCTGCAAGACCCGAAGGCACCCCTATCACCAGGGAGAGTAAGGCGGCAGCCGCAAGCTCCTTTAGAGAGCTGGCGAGCAAAAGCGCTTTTTCCCACTCTTTTCCTCCCATTCCGTGCAGCAAAGCAGCCTGAGAGAAGACGCCCGCTCCCTCTCCCGCTCGCATCACTCAAGGCAGGAAGTAAGCGCATCCTATGAGGGTGAGCCAGTGGTGTCGAAATGCGGACAAGAAAAGAGTGCACGCGATGCCCGCCAGCAGCGCAGCCGACAGGCCAGGCAATCTCCCGCGGAGCATATCGCTGAATGATTCTCCCATCATAAATCCGCCCAAGTGAGATATGTCCTCCAACGTTTCTTCCTTTAGAACTTCTATCATGTCGTCCACGGTGACTATTCCTTTTAAGACATGGTCATCGTCCACCACCGGTATGGCAAGTAGATTGTACTTGCGCATGAGGTCTGCCACCATTTCCTGATCGTCGTCCAAATGAACTGATACGACGTCTCGTTTCATGAAATCTTCCACTCGCTTTTCCGGTGGGTTTGTGAGGAGATCCCGAAGGGAAACCACTCCCTTGAGACGGCCCTCATCGTCGAGGACGTATAGGTAGTAAAGAGTCTCTACTTCATGGGCCCTCCTTCTCAGGTATTCGACACACTCATGGGCGGTGAAATAGTCGGGAACCCCGAGGAACTCCGGCGTCATGCGCCCTCCCGCGGTGTCCTCTGCGTAACCAAGAAGCTCCCTGATAATCCTGGATTCCCTCAAACCCATGATGTTGAGGAGGGTTTCCGCCTTTTCCCGGGGCAGGACCCTCAAGATATCGGCCGCCTCGTCAGGGGGCATCAACCCCAGGATGTTGGAGGCCTTGGCGTCGCTGATGTCGCCAATGACATCCGCTTTCTTTTCCGGATCCACCTCCGATAGGGATTCCGCGGCACTCATAACGCTTAACAGGCCCAAGAGCCTTTCCCTATATTGGGGCTCTACTTGCTCCAGTATGTCAGCCATGTCCGTGGGATGGAGCTCCTCGAGTTGAGACTGGGCGATGCGCAGCTGCAGGTCTCGGTTGGGGAGTTCCAACGGTGTCACGAACTCCCATGGGATTACCTTGTCGGGTACCATTCTCCCCAAAAGCTTGGATGCCATAACGTAAGGCCTCTCCAAGCTCAGTCTTCTAAGAAGGGCCCTAAATCCCACGTCCACCCCGGTGAGTATGAGGCGTGAGTCGTAGCGGGAAAGTCGGACGTCGTTAACGCGTTCGACTTTCCTTCCCTTTATGTCGACTATCTGTCTATCCAGCAGGCTTTTGTTTATTAGGAGGC
>JACVJK010000013.1 GCA_015711955.1 Actinomycetota bacterium
CCCCCTCGACACGATGTCCAATTTCCCCCCGATCTGGGCCGCCCTCTCCCGCATGTTTATCATGCCCAGATGGAGCTTACCGTCCCCCGAGGCCTCACGGGGCATACCCCGACCGTTGTCCGCCACTACCAAGGTGATGCCTTCGCGGTCCCTCTCCAAGAGCAGCAAGCCGCGGTCCGCACCCGAATGTTTGACCACGTTGGAGAGGGCTTCCTGAGCTATGCGGAAGAGGTTTATCTTCACCGGGTAGGGAAGGTTCCCCTCGTTCCCTCTCAGCACCAACTCAAAACGGACAGGGCTTTCTGAGTTGAGTCGACGCACCAAGTGCTTCAGGGCTTCCGAGAGGCCCAGATCGTCGATTACTGGGGGATGCAGCGAAGAGGAGATGTCGCGTAATTTCTCCAGCACTTGGGAGATGGATTCCGCCGCCGAGCGCACGTGCCTCAGGGTGGTCTCGGGAAGGTCGTCTTCCAATGCCATCTGGAGGTTAACCAGGGCGAAGGTGAGGTCCTGTCCCGTGGAGTCGTGCAGGTCCCGGGAGAGGGAAGCCCTTTCCTTTTCCTGCACTTCGGTGAGGGAATGGAAGAGGGATCTGAGTTCCAGGTTCTTCCTTTCGAGCTCTCGATAGAGGTTCATTATCTGGTACTGCTTGTAGCTCATCTCGGTCACCACCCGGGCTAAGGCGTCCACCACGGAGAGGAGGAACTCCACCTCCTCCAGTTTGAGGACCCTTACCCGGTCCAGGGAGCGAAGCAGGGGAACCGGGTCGATCCCCAGCTCCTCCGCCAGTCGACGGTATCTCTCCTTTTCGGGAGGCTGCGCCAGGGACGCGTCGCCGCTGATCATGCCCACCATCTCCCCGTTGAGGATCAGGGGTGCGTCAAAACAGAAGAAACCTGCGTGGCACACCCTTACCCGGGGGGCCATGGTACGAGCCAGTTCTTCCAAGGCGGCTATGGCCGAGGAGTAACAGCGCCTTGCTCCCTCCAGCGAATCGATGATGAGCTTGCAGTGCTCGCCTCCGGTGGAGCTCACCACTACCGGCATGCAGTCCATGTCCAGTACCCAGAGCCTCACTCCCGTGATGCGGGCAAGTTCGTCCACCACATCTTGTAGGTAGGAAAGATCGAGTATTTGGGTGAAAGCGATGTCCTTGAGGTGGAAAGAGCTGATCAGGCGGCTGTATTCATCAGGTGGGCGCAGGATGCCCATCTCCATGAGCATTTTACCCATGCCCGCTGACAGCGCTTCCTCAAAGGGACATATCTCCAGGCGTACTCGATTGGCTTGGACCATCTCCACCAGTAACCGGCCGAAGTCCTCCGGCCTTTCCGCTCGCAGGAAGGGCCGGAGATCCTCCGTGCGGGAAAAGACCAGCTCCAAGTGGGGGCGGTGCTCTTCATTTCGGGGGTCACAGGACACGAAGGCGCCCCCTTGTTTCCGCACCAGCCTGCGTCGATCAGCTATCCTGCCGCCGATGACCACCCCGTCCTCCAGCACCTCCAGGGATCCCCGGAGGGGTGAGTCGTCGGCCAGAAAGAGCCTTTCCACCAACAGGTCGAGCAAGGACATGGCTCATCTTCCGAGGATGCCGCCTAAGACCCCACCGGCCCCCCCGCTTCCGCCTCCGGGACTTTGGAGACCGGTCTTGGGGGCTTCCTCACTGGGCTGGATGACCACGAAGCCTTGGCCTTCGAACACCAGCTGGAAGATCTCGCCGTGGGCGGAACCGAATATCCTCTTGAGGCTGGATAGGTTGGCGTCCACGTGTACCCTCGGGCTCAGTCCCTGGGACCAGGCCATGGTGGCGTTGGGATCGGTGAACACCGGTCGGTCGGGAGTTACCTGAAGGGTCAGGGGTTCCCCCTTGCATATGAGGGCCAGGTATCCCGTGCCGGAGAGGACCACCGTCCACAGCCCTCCGGTCAACATTCCCGCCGCGCCCCGGATGAGCTCGATATCCCAGGAGATTCCTGGGGTGAAAGCAAGAAGGTTCAAGGCCTCCACGGTTATCGACTCGTTTTGCAGCTGGAGAAGGATGATGTCGTTGGCCGCGTCTGCCAGGAAGAGGTTACCTTCTCCTTGTGCCTGCATCAGGGTGAACTGTTCTCCCGAGATCTTCTTCTTGAGCCACTTGTCCAATCCTCCGCTGGAGAGGCGGGTGAAGGAGATCCTGCCCTGGTAGGCCACCATGGAACCGGCCTTGGCCAGCACCTGTCCCCCACAAGCTTGCAAGTTGACTCGCAGGAGTTTCTTGTTCTGAAGGGAGAAGGGCAAAGGGCTTCGTTCTTCTTGGGAGGAATTAACCAGTTGAGAAAGGGTCAACGGCGAAGCGGCCATACCCGACAGGGCGGAAGTGGTCATACTTTCCCTTGCGAGGGTTTCCGGGGCGCTTTCGGGAGCGGGTCCTTGAGGGGGATCCTGAGAGGGGGGCGCGGCGTCGGTGGAAGGTGGCGTTGGGGATTCCAATGGGGTACCGCAAAAACGGCAGAACAGCCCACCTTCCAGATCTTTCCCGCAGCCCGGGCATTTGACGATCATCTCCATCCTCCTTTTTTATGTCGGCGCCCCGAGAGCGAGAACCATTGTGGCGTAATTCTCAGCCCGACGGACGCCAGAACCATCTCAAGCCTATTATCGTTCAAGGAGGTGTTCCTGGAAAGGAAGGCTCGCTCATCGAGGTCTCGTGCCGCGTGATGTGCCGCGCCGTCTGAACGTGTCGCGGGGTCACATGTCGGAAAAGTATCGAGGCAGAGAACTTCGATTTCGCACTTCTCGTGAGGCTATCCCAGACGCGTGCTCCATATCCGATTCCAAGGCTTCTCCCGAGGGGATCGAGGCGGGAGACCAAGACCATGAACAGGCCGGGCTCAAGAGGTCAAGGAAAAGGTCTTCTCCATTTGAGGAATCGGGGCGGAAACCCAAGATCACGAGAGGGTGCAGTAGAGAAGGGAGAAAGTGCCTGGGGTGCCGGCCCATGGTTCCTTCAGCACCCAAAAGCCCTTGCTCACGGTTTTTGAGCCCGTGGGGATGGGGTGGCGGGGTTGGGGTTTCACGGGGGGCAGAAAAGCAACGATGCGGCGCCTTCTGAGGCCGAAGGGGGTCAACCGGCCGTTTCTGCATGGCGCCGAGGCACTTCCCGTGGAGAGGAACATGAACGCACATGCCAGGGGCTGGCCTCCCAATGACTCCTGGCGGACCTCAACCCGGAAAGCTCGGAGCAAAAGGGAAGGATTGGAAGGAAGTTAGAAATGGGCGCAAACGACCCCGCCACTCATCGATCAGGAGAAATCCTTTTGAGACCGGCTTGAACGAGTAAGGCGATGAGGTAACGGCGGAGTTTCCCGGTCCCTTGGTTTTTCTCCCCGCTCTTCTCCGGGGGATTTGTGACACGAAAATCAGACCTTGGCCAGGACCTCTTCCAGGAGGTTGCCTCGATCGTCCAAGAACACGAAGCGTAACTCCCCCCGGAGGTCAAAATCCTCTCTGTCCAAAGCCACTAGATGGTATGGGCTGGTGAGGATCTGGATGGTGATGCTTCCAGGCTCTGGCTCCATCACCACCACCTCGACCTCCACCAGGGAGCCCTTCTGACTCACCCTGGAGATGGAGACCGCATATCCCCCAGTCTTCTTGGGTCCCTGCAGGACCGCCAGCACTAGCTGCCTTTCCAAGTCCACCGGGGGCAGGGCTTCCTGGGGTTGTATAACCCGCAAGAGCATCTCCAGCTCTTCGGCGCTGGTGATCACCTCACACTCCGGTCTGGCTTCCTCCCCCGAGGGGAACTCATCGCCCCTGCCGTACTGGCTCACCATGCCGTGGGCCAGTGTCTTAACCGGCAACTCCTTCGCCTCCGGTGTCGTCGGGACGTCCTTTCCCTTTTCCGACTCGACCTTCTCATCCTTGCAGCCTGAAAAAATGGGTGTGATCAGAAGGGTGAGCATCAGGATGAGGCAAAGAAAAACGGGGAAGAGCTTAACCTCGATGCCGGAGACCGCCTTCTGGCCACAGGCTTCGTTCCCCTTTAAGGCGGTAAACCCGCCTTCAGCGCCTTTTCCTACGAAGCAAACGCCTCCATCCGAATCAAAGACCCTTGCCAACCCCCTCGACCTCCTCAGTCTCAACGCAGGATGTTTAGTGCAGTCGGCCTCTCTTGGGAGGGGGAATCGGTCTCCCTGGAGCTCACATGACCGCCCACCTCTTTAGTGCCCTTCGGGCTTGGTAGGGCGATGGCCCACGTCGCTTCACCGTTTTCCCGTAGCCGACACCATCGGATCGCCTCAGTTAAACGATTGGCCAGCATGCCGCGGCGACGGACGCGCGGCCTTTCAGGGCCAAGCCTCAATGGCTCTTTAAAAATTACACAGGAGTTAGCGGGTCTAGTCCAGGCCCATGATGGAAGCGCAGGAAAGTTTTCCCCCTTCACAACCTCGGCGATGGTGAGCAAGGACTTCTCTAGTCCAGGCCCATGATGGAAGCACAGGAAAGGTTTTTCCTCCAGAGGAAGGATCATTCGAAGCGCAATCGGTCAATCACAATGAAGGAGTGAAGGTCCAGTTTTCTCTGAACGCTATGATCAATGTTGACGAGGTGGTGCCCGCCGTCTCCTCGGGGAAAACGCGGCCCCGTTTTCGCTGAAAGATCTAAGGGGAATGATCTAAGGGGAATGGGACAGTGGGAACGGGATGCGCGTCGACTCTCGCGTATTTTGCGGTAAGGGACTCGGCAAGCAAAGTTCCCAGGTTAGTAGGCGGAGCCCGCATGTGATAATATCGAGCCGGTTGACGAACTTCTCATTGGGGCGGCGAGTATCCGGGTCTAAAATTGGCAAGAATTTGGTGGTTACCGGTGAGCAATCACGTTTCATGGGACAGCGCTCGGATTCGGTGCCTCGGAAATGCTCCACTTGCTCGATGTTACCGTTTGGTATTGGTTTCCGGTGATGAATATAATAGTCTCGGCCCCGGAGTTAGCCCGACAGGGCGTGGCGTAAGGGAGGAAAAGGAAGAAAATACCCGGGAGTCCTCGTGGGGATTGGTTCGGGAGGTGATGTAGCGGCAGGTCTGCAGCAGCGAAAGGAGCCGTTCGAGAGTTCTCGCCTGAGGAAGCGACGCGGTAAGAGAGTAGCGGCGGTATGGAGCGAGGGGCTGCAATAGCCCCCGGGCAAAGGAAAGGAGAGGGAGACATGGCGGAGATAAGGTTTGATGGAAGGGTAGCCGTGGTCACCGGCGCCGGCGGTGGATTGGGTCGTGAGTACGCGCTGCTCCTGGCCAAGCGCGGCTGTAAGGTAGTGGTGAATGACGTGGGCGGCGCCGTTGATGGGACGGGTTCCGATGCCACCCCGGCCATGAAGGTGGTCAACGAGATCAAGGAGATGGGCGGGGAAGCGGTCCCCAACTACGACAGCGTGGCTGATTGGGAAGGGGCCCAGAACATCATCAAGACCGCCATCGACAACTTCGGTCGGATCGACATCCTGATCAACAACGCCGGGATCCTCCGGGACAAGAGCTTCCTCAAGATGGAGCTCGAGGACTACCACAAGGTCATGGAGGTCCACCTTAACGGCACCTTCTATTGCTGCAAGGCGGCCTGGCCCTACATGAGGGAGCAGAACTATGGCCGAATCGTCTCCGCTTCTTCCGCTGCCGGGGTTTACGGCAACTTCGGTCAGGCCAACTACGGTGCGGCCAAGATGGGCATCGTGGGACTCATGCACGTGCTCAAGCAGGAGGGCGCCAAGTACAACATCATGTGCAACGTGATCGTGCCCATCGCCGGAACCAGGATGACCGCCACTGTCATGCCCCCCAACCTGGTGGAGATCCTCAAACCCGAGTACGTTGCTCCCATAGTGGTGTGGGCTTGCTCCGAGAAGTGCACCTTCTCCGGATACACTTTCACCGCTGGCGGAGGATACTTCAGCCGGGCCGCGTTCGTGGAGGGTCCGGGAGTACGCTTCGACGTGAGCCAGCCCATAACGGTGGAGATGATCGACGAGAACATCGACAAGATCGTCTCCCTGGAGGGGGCGAAGCCCATAGAGAACGCCACCGCGCACACTATCAACGCCCTTTCCCATCTCAACCTGGGCGGATGATGGCAATAACGGCGAGAGAGCGCCTTTCGGCGAGGTTGTGACGTGATGGAGAGGGGATGATCTTATGCCTATAGATCTGTCAGTGATCGGCAAGGAACTGACTCCCATGGAGTACGTCTACCAGCCCCGGGACGTGATGCTCTACGCCCTGGGGGTGGGCGCCGGGGAACGCCCGGAGGAGCTCAAGTTCATCTACGAGAACGGGCTCCAAGTGCTTCCCACCATGGGAGTAATTCCGCCCTTCCCGGCCCTCATGGGCCTCATATCCGTGGAAGGGATAAACATCAACCCGGTTATGATCCTCCACGGGGAGCAGTATCTCGAGGTGCGCAGGCACCCCATCCCCACTTCGGGCAAACTCATCTCCAAGCCCCGCATCGCGAACGTCTACGACAAGACCAAAGGGGCCCTTATCGAGCTCGAGGTGGACACCGTGGACGAAAGCGGGGAGGTCATCTTCTACAACGTGTTCGGCGTCTTCGTGCGCGGCGAGGGCGGCTTTGGCGGGGAAAGGGGTCCCGAGCCTGGTAACGAGCCCCCCGATAGGGAACCGGACAAGGTGGTAGAGGAGAAGACCCTCCCCATACAGGCCGCCATATACCGCCTTTCGGGAGACTACAATCCGCTTCACATCGACCCCAACATAGCCAAGCTGGCCGGGTACGAACGTCCCATCCTGCACGGCCTGTGCACCTTCGGTTTCGCCGCCCGGGCTGTCTTGCGGGAGTATTGCGACTACGACGTGACCAAGTTCAAGGCCATTAAGGTCCGTTTCAGCCGCCACGTGTTCCCCGGCGAGACCATCGTCACCGAGATGTGGAAAGAAGCGGATGATAAGGTCATCATCCGCTGTAAGACCGCGGAGAGGGGCGAGTACTGCCTGACCAACGCGGCGGTATGGCTCAACGTGTAAAGTCGGAAAATGGGGCGGCCCTTCCGGGCCGCCCCATTTATTTCCAATGTGGAGTGGTGGGGCCTTGTGCTCGCATGGAGCAGATGATACCAAGAGATGGGCTACCGCCCATATCATCGCAAATCAGCGAATCCCCTTGACTGGCATTTTCCCTTGGCCGTTAACGCCCTGCACCATTTCTAATCGCCGTTCGGTTTCGGTCTCCGCTTCCAGGATGGTATGAAGTCGGGAGAGCGCACCTCCCGCAGGGACAGGGCCTTCTCCGGACAAGTGATCACGCACAGCCCGCAACCCATGCACTTTCTTGCGACCACCTTGTCGGTTTGAGCGCCTTTTCCTCCCGCCCCTCTTCGGAGGTTATGAAGATGAGTTTTTCGCCTTCTTAAAGGAGCCTCTGCGCATATTGGCTTTAGCCACGAGGTCCCCGCACCCATTCAGGATGCATTCAGGAGGGTATAAAGTCGGGAGAGCGCACCTCCCGCAGGGACAGGGCCTTCTCCGGACAAGTGATCACGCACAGCCCGCAACCCATGCACTTATCCGCGTCCACCCGGGATACCTCCTGCCCGTCCTTCTCCTGCAGCGAGATGGCGTCGAAGGGGCATCGCTGCAGGCAGGTGCCGCATCCGGTGCAGGCGGTCTCGTCCACTTCGGCCCGGAATCGACTAGGGTCGCAGAGCACGAGTCCGTACTTCTTTATCAAGCTGAAGGACATGCAGCAGTCCTCGCAACAGTTGCAGATGAAATGGGTATCCTCGGCCCGGTTCATGGTCACGTGCACCAAGCCCGCTTCTTCTGCCTGCCTCACTATCTCCAACGCCTCTTCCACGGTGAGCCTTCGCCCGGTTCCTCTCTCGATGTTGTACTCGGCGGCTTTTCCCACTTGCAAGCAGACCTCGAGGGGTTTGTCGCATTTTCTTTCCACCAAGCGGCAGGTGCACTGGGTCACCGCCACGCTTCCCGATTCCCGGATCATGCGCTCCACGTCCTCGTAGGCCAATATCCGCTGTTTGGCCTCCACCGGTTGGTTTACCGGGATCACGCGGGAGAATGGTTTGGGCAGCTGGGCCGCGATTCGGGCGAAGTCGGGCCATTCCTCCTCCATGTAACGCTTCCAGAGATCGTGGTACTCCCGAGGAGCCTCCGGCCAGAGGATGCTCGCGTCGTGGAACTGGACCAGGTCCCGGCACATCCGGTAAACGGTCCCCTCGGGCCTTTGGGATTTGAAGATGAGGCCTTTCCGGAAGAGGGTGGAGAGCATCTTCTCCACCTCTACCGCGTCCTTGCCGGTGCGCTCGGCGAGCTGTTCCACGGTGCCTGGGGTGGCCAGAAGGAGCCTGGCCTCTTCCTCGTCGGCTATCATGCGGAACAGCTCGGGTATTAACTTGCTTTGGGGCATGAATATCCTTTCCGCCAACTTTCTATAAAGGTCCTCTTTCTCAGCCATCTCATCCCTCCATCGGCATCCATTGCCTCCCGACACGTTCTCCCGTGCCGGCCATCCTTTTACCTCTTCGGTTTACCGCGAGCGCGGATTTTTCTTCCGTCTTTCTCGGCCTCCTCGAGGAACCGTCTTGGTTGATCTACCTCGAGGGTACCTACTCAGCGGCCTCGGGGAAGTTGTCCCCTCGCATACTATACGAAATCCCTACCGGTAAATGCGCCTGAACCCCTGTTACGGAACGGGATTACATGTACGTTTCCCGTGTGCTGGTCTGGAATTCACGGTCAGTGCCCGCAAGAGGGCACGGGAAGGCCTCCAACGCCCTCATGGCCTGCTCCGATCGCATCCCCTTAACGGACCTCGGAACGGTCTTTGACGTGGAGCGAATCACCCTCCTTTCC
Source organism: Actinomycetota bacterium (assembly GCA_015711955.1). Taxonomy (GTDB): domain Bacteria; phylum Actinomycetota; class Geothermincolia; order Geothermincolales; family RBG-13-55-18; genus JACVJK01. The sequence continues at coordinate 8,859 of JACVJK010000013.1, forward strand.
ATGTCCCGATGAGTGCTCATCATAATGCTCATATCCTCCGTTAGCCTTGCCGTGTGAGCCTTCCAGAAAAGACGAGAGGGCTTGAAGTAGAGCCCGGTGGAAATCTTCCCATCCTGCGGGCACCCTCACCTCCTCCAGCTCGGCGATGACAATGCCCAGGGTTTCCGCCATATGTTCGTGGTTGGAATGGTCATGATAACCATTCTCGGGTTTTTGAGCGGGGTGACCTTTTTCCGCCTCGGAGTGGCCGCGCGACTGATCGCCGTGCAGTTTCGAAAGGATTTCCGTCACCCTTTTTCGATATTCTGGAACCGGCTCGCTCCCGCATCCCCAGAGGTAAAGGAGGGAAAGCATTAGTGCGGCTGTCGCGAGGGCCATAATGGGGAAGGGAAATCCTCCATGGCGCGTAGGTGATCGGTGACCGCACGCTAAGGAACGGAGTCGGCTTTTCCTTTGTGCTACCCCCATGCTGCGTTTACCTCCCAAGGCAATCCTGTCGGCGCCGGCCCCACCTTCCCCGGCAATGCACCTCCAAAGCCTCCCCATAAGATTAATACCTGAGAGAGGAAGGCACAACGGCGCCAGATCCCAGCCCAAGGAATGCAAGGAAAGCAGGTCCCCGCTGGCGTCGGCCTTTTTCGCTCGCGGGGTTTGGGTTTTGACGTGAAGTTTAGTTAGCCTGGGATCGCTTTCTACGTCGAGTGCCGCGGGCAGGGGAGTTTTGGGGAAGAGCTCTTGGCCTTTTCCGCGACTTCATTGGGCTGCCCAAGTTTTGAGAGGATCTTGCTTTTTTGATACGGCTATCTTGGAGAGGGCCAGTTTGTAAGTCTAGCCGGGGAAAAGAACCGAAGGTATTGAGTGTCCAAAAAAGATGCAGGTCCCTTGAGCCTAAGCGCGCGACCGGTGGGCCGGATTGGGTCACCGCGGGTTATTAGGTCGCCGCTTGCGGCCGATCGGTCGGTTCATGCCGAATCAGGCCCATGAGATTTCTAAAAGAACGGGAAAGGCAGAAGGTCCCCGTACCGAGGGTCCACAAGTGCACGAAGAGCATGAGCATCCTGTCTCTGTCTAAAGGCCAGTACTTCCCGTTCTCCAGGGAATAGAGAATGTCCAAAAGGGAGAGGAAAAGGAGGCTGCTTCCCGCCGCGGCGGAAAAGAAGATGCCTTGTGGTTCACCCCTCCAAAGGTTACGGGCTGCCAACAGACAGCAGGCCGACATCCAGGCGTCGGCCAAGGGGAAGGCCTTTTCGAAGGCCTCGTCTTGAGGGTTTTCGGTGGCCTTGATTTTACCGGCGAAGAAGAGCGCCCAGAAGGCAAGAGTTCCTGAGCCGGTTATCCCCAGAAGGGCCGCCAGCGACCGGTCCCGCATCGATCCCTCGCTTTCCGATGACCATCCGGTTCCCATCGAGAAGTTTTCCCCACACCAGTGGTCAAGCTGTACCGACCCTGCCTAACCCCATTCCCGCAAGCGCTGATGCTCGCCTCCCTGACTTCGTGTGCCTAGACCAATATATTCCAATAGTACTGGCTATGTCCACGAAAGGGACGTTTTACGACCCTGTGGGAGCTCAAGGCAGCAGGTCCTCGTAAGGAGATGATGCTGGCAGCCGCATAAACCCCGGAAGGCGCAATCGCCTCGGGGTGATCCCCGTCGAGTTCGGGGCCACCTCCAGCTTGAGACCCAAAAGGTTCTTTGAGGGCTTGCCCCCACGGCTGAGATCTCTACGCGGTCCCCTTCGGGGGTCTCGCACGATGTTTCTATCAACTCCCCTGACAGATGGCGGAAGAAGTGACTCGTGGATTGGGACGACGGCCCCGTCGACTACCTGCTGCTCACCTTTCCGAATGGCGGAGAACCACTAACGGTTGGATCGGGGGAGTGCCCGTTTGCCGTTCTCGCATATCGTTTCTTGCGGGGCGCGTAAGGGCACGCGCAGCCAGAGATCCTCGCCCGGCCCGAGATCCCCACCTCTAGTTCAAGAGCTCTCGCTCGGGTATCGGCCACTTTGATATGGGTAGAAATCAAGACGGCCCTTCCACGCCCGTGCCCGGTTTGAAGGCCCCACCCTGGTCGCAGCCCCTCGCGACCTAATGGCTCGCCGGCTCACGCGAGTCCTTGGGAGTCGAGCCTGGAGGAGAAGAGAAGACCGGGGCTCGTGAAGTTTTCGCGTCTTGCAAGAGTCGGTTATTCCCGTAGAAAGGCAGCGATGAAGCGCTGAAGCCTCCAAAGGGCCGTGGCGGCGCCCATGGATAACTTGGCCACGGGCGGAAAGAGGCTGGGTCGGCGGAGGATTTCCCGCCCCAGGCCCGCCCCGGCCTCTCCGCAGAAAAGCAAGCTCGAAAGCTCCTCCGGGACTTCCCATCCCACCGGGTCGCTTACCGCCCGCACCGATAGAAAGGACACCTGAGCGGCTTGCGTGAGCTGAGCCAACGGGAAATCCTCCATGGCTACCGCACAGGCTCCGGTGATCTCTTTCCAGTGCTGACGATGGTGGGGGTCCAGCACTGGTCGGCTGGTGGTGAGGAGGCGACCGGTGCGGTAGACCAAGCCCGCTCTCAGGCATGCCCTTATCGTCCGCTCCCAGAGAAGGGAGTCATGGGTGGCCGTCCGCACTGCCATGAGGCCTTTCGGCGCCTCAAGGATAGCTCCCTGGTCGGCACCCCGCGAGCTCCTCGACCTTCGTTCATTCCGATGTGGGAGGAGAAGGGGACAGGAGGCAGTTCCGATCCCGGTAGGTGGAGGCTTGGGCTGTAATCCCTCCCATGCCACCACCTCTTGGGCGACGATCAGGTCCCCTGGCCGAAGGGAGGGATCCAGGGCGCCGCAAAACCCGATCAAAAGCCACCGCCTTGCGCGAGGTGGGTTGAGAATACCCGCGACGGAGCGGGCGGCGACGTGGGGGCCCACTCCACATATATGAAAGAGGAGAAGGGGTTGACCAGGAGAAAACCCACAAGGGCACCGACGTTTCGTGGGCGAACGCATCTTCTTTGGATTTTCTGGGGGTCGCTGAGCCGGGGCGGGGAGATTCCAGGATGCGGCGAGCCCTCTTTTTATGAAGGGTACCAGACAGAGGGATTCCCACTTGGTGGGAACCAAGAGCATAAGCGATCCGCCTCCCCTTCCCATTTCCGACCCCGAGGGGTTCATGGCGCCGGCACCGTTGGTGGAGTTGGGGTCTAACGCGAAACCCCCCTCAGGTTGGTGAGAACCCACTGTATGGACCTCCTTTTTCCACCTCCGGGTGGGGCCGGATTTTTCAAACCTCATGGAAATGGATGGTATCATATACGGACGGGATCAAATCGTTTCTCATAGCCTTCGCGTTTAGCGCAAGGTTTTCGCGGTGAGAGGAAGGTAAGGCGTGAAAGAGCGGATCCTGATCGTGGACGATGACGAGACGATGGTCAACCTCCTTGCCACCATCTTAGAGATCGAGGGTTTCACGGCCTGGAAGGCGTTGGACGGCGAGACTGCTCTGAAGATGATATCTCAGGAGGTGCCAGATCTGGTCCTGCTTGACATAATGATGCCGGGAGTCGATGGCTTTGAGGTCCTGGCCACCCTCCGAAGCGACCCTCGTACCGAGGAGTTGCCCATAATAATGCTCACCGCCAGATCCGATGACCGAGACATCTTCGAGGGATGGAAGAGGGGGGCCGATGAGTACGTGACCAAGCCCTTCGATCCCAGGAAGCTCATAGAGACCATAAGGAACGTGTTAAAGGCGAGTCACGAAGAGCGCTTGAATAAGAGGGCCAGAAAAGTGGAGTCTTTGTTGGAGCTGTTAGCCAAACTGGAAGAGGGGGATGAGGTTGGAGGTTAATCCTTCATGCCCCAGCGGCGAAGACGTTGTATGTCCCCGTTGCGGAAAGGTGTTGCGCCGTGACTATTCCTTCTGTACCCACTGCGGTTTGAGATTGGGAAGAGACCGAGGACAAGAAACACCCCTTTCGCCCCCACCCTCGTTTTATTACCCCTATAGTTCGCCCCATCGAAGGGTGGAGCCCATGGCCTTGGCCTCATTGATCTGCGGACTGGTGAGTTTTTTGCTCATTCCCTTCTTCCCTGCCATAGCTGCCCTGGTTTTGGGGATAATGGGCAGGAATCGCATAAAGCAATATCCCCAGTATTTCGAGGGTGATGCTTACGCGGTGGTGGGCATAATACTGGGAGCCACCAACCTCTTCGCGGTCATTGTCGGGGCGCTGCTGCTGGTGGTTTCCCTCGTCTCCCGCTCCGGATTTTGAACGTAGGGCGAACTTGATTTAGCCGGCCCGAAAAGCCTTGCATCCATACGTCCTCGAAACGGAATATCATGTGTCATCCCCTACCGGAGGGTTTTTCTCTCCTTTGCCGGGGTCAGGGGAATGAAGGGGCAGCAGAACTTTAGGATAAATCCCACAGCGAGATAGGGGGGTTGGCCCTGACAGGACATCGCGACGATGGCGGGGTTGGATTTATCCACGACGTGGACCCCTCAATGAGGTCCGAGACAGGTCCTTTCCCGAACGTCCTGTCGATTCCGGTTAGGCTCTTTTCCCTCCGTTTATCTGGGATCGTGTCTGGGATCTAATTCCTGCTGACGGCAGGGCGGGCCGAAGACTTAGCTCGTTAGGGGCTCTTACCTTTATTTTGTTGGGAGTCGAGCTGATTCACATGCCCAGTACCTGTGAGCGATCCGCCAATTCCCTCAAGGCCCTTCCCGGTGCGACGTCCCTGAGGGAGGCCACCGACTTCACCAGAAACTGGTATGTTCGCAAGGTTTCGCTCGTGGGTTGCGAACCGGTTGAACTTACCGCCATCTCCAGGGAGTCTTCCCACGAGAATCCCGCCTCCAGCCTGCGGGCTGCGGATCGGATTACCGCACGAACCTCGTCGGGAGCGAGGCGCGAAAGGTTGAGTCCCTCCTTCCTATAAGGATTTTCCCATCTCTCCAGCCTGGCCGCCAATTCCCTCATGGAGCGCAGGGGGCCCCAACCGGTGCTCTCCCGGACGTTAAGAAAGTATCCCAAAGCCGTTCCAAGTATCTCCCGCCGCTTCGGGGATAACAGTTTCCCGCAAGCCGAGACGAGCGCTTCCTCAGCGGATTTTCCCGCTCCCATCTCCAAGAGCGCCTCGGAGAAGACTTTTTCCAGAACCGTTCTCTCCCGGGAATTCCCTTTCCTTTCCATCGCTTAGCCCATGAAGGTACAGTTTTCGCGAGTTTGCCTCGAGGCTTTCGCGCCCCACCGATGGGTTAACGGCTTGTAAACCAAGATCCTTTGGGTGGGGAATCATTTCGATGCTGGTTTCGACGGCGCATCGAGCAGAGTGACCCCAAGGCGAACAACCATGCGTTTGGAATACACCCCGCTCCTGAAATATACATTGAACTGATTTGGGAGGGAATTTCCCGGAATGGATAAGATTAGACGGAAAAGTTAACCTTTTGATGAAGGTGCAAGGTTTGTGGAGGGTACTCTCCCTAGACTTCGACGATCCGTGTGGGCAGGAGAGAAAAGATTTCCGTTGACATTTGGTATAAGGATGGCCGTTGCCGGAAGCTTTGCGTGCGGTTTGCGATGTCGGCCCCGTTCTCGGTAGACAACGCCTGATGAGGGTGTTTTGTCCGTGTTAAGACTTCGGGTACTCGGTGGATGAACGTCGGACGTGAGGTTATATAATAACCTCTCCGGACGGTACCTCGGCATGGACATCGGATCTGGGGGAACGAGCCTCGCCGGATCGCGAACGGGCTGAAGCGGGTCAAGGGCAAAGGTTGAAGGCGTTCGGTATCGCGCTTTCACGGCGCGGTGGGCCGGGACGCTCCCAACGAGGACAAGCCCATAAACCGACCTTTACCTGGCCGGCGCGAAATGGCTTGCAGTCGAACGGAGATGGACATGGACGCGGGAGATGGCCTCAAGGGAAGGGAATCGGCGGCAAATAATTCCGCACCTTTCAAGCCTCGAGCGTTGGTGCTTTTCTCCGGCGGCCTGGACTCGGTGTTGGCTGCCGAGCTCCTCCGTCGCCTGGGGGTGGAGGTAGTGGGCATCACCTTCACCACCCCTTTTTTCGGAAGCGAAGCGGCCAAGAGAGCGGCCCGACAACTGGAGCTGCCCTTATTGGTGGTGGATATCACCGATCGGCACCTGGGAGTGGTTAGGAATCCCCGTTTCGGCTACGGTAAGAACTTAAACCCGTGCATCGACTGCCATGCGCTCATGGTCAGGGTGGCCTTGGAGAAGTTGGAAGATCTGGGCGCCCATTTCCTGGCCACGGGCGAGGTATTAGGGGAGAGGCCCAAGTCCCAGAACCGCAGGGCCCTGGGGCTGGTGGCTGAAATTTCCGGGGCGCGAGATTTGCTACTGCGACCGCTCTCTGCGAAATTGCTCCCCCCCACCCGTCCCGAGATCTTGGGGTGGGTGGAAAGGTCTAAGTTGATGGACATCAAAGGTAGATCCAGAAAAAGGCAGATGCAGTTGGCGGAGGAATGGGGTATACGAGAGTACCAGACCCCTGCCGGCGGTTGCCTGCTGACCGACCCCGGTTTCTCCCGCCGCCTCAAGGACCTCATGGAGGCGAAGAAGGACTTCGACGCCGGGGACGTGGAACTGGTGAAAGTGGGCAGGCAGTTCTGGATCCGGGGCAATCTTTTGGTTCTCGGAAGGCGACACGATGAGAACGAGCGTTTATGGGAGCTGTGCCGCCCGGGAGATCGTCTGTTCAAGGAAAAGGACCGCCCCGGTCCTACCGCTCTCTGGAGGCCCGTGGCTCCGGGAATGGAGCTCGGCCAGGATGACCTCGAGGAAATAGCCCGCCTGCTGGGCATCTATGGCAAGAAAAAAGAGCCCTTGAGCCTCCATGAGATGGTGGAGGTTACACCGAAAGACGTCGTGTCGTCGCGGGTAGAGGAAAGCCAGATGAGTGAGCGGAACGAGGGCATGGAACTGAAGCCAAAAGAGGGAACCTGAAGGGAACCCGAGGAATCATCTTTGTCTCCTCGCTTCCACCAATACGTCCCGATCGGCTGAGAGGGACAACGTCAACGCCCTTTGTCGATTGAACGAAAGGTGCCTTAGAGGACGGACATCCCATTCCGACCTTAAGGCTTTCCTTGTGAAAATTCGAGCGTTCTATACCCCTTTCGCCCAGATGCCCCCGGAAGAAAGGCGTCTGTTCCCCGCCAGATTCTCGCCGGGGATCCGTGAGTTGTCTTCTCGGTCGGTCTCGGAACATGCGTGTGGTCGGGAGATCACGACATGTCCATCATGACTTGACCAGATAAGTTATAATAGTAAATAATGTTGCATGATGTAATCAGCTTGATTGATTTGGTACAAAAACTATTTTCGTAGTGTGGAGCCATCTTCATCCCGTGGGGGGTCACCATTCCTGGACGGTGTTTTGAGAGAGGTGCCGATGATATGTGCTGTTGAATTCGACTTGGGGCTCGCCAAGGGATTGGGTGATTAGCGAGATATGGCAAACATGGCGAAACTTGTTTCCCTTCACCTAATCCATTAACTTTAAGCAAGAAGCGAAGGAAAAACCGTATATGGGAGCAAGATCCCGGTATAAAGGCCTGCGCGACCAACTTTGTCGGGGCGTTTTTCCGTATGCGACGTGGAGATGGAAGGTCAGGACGGAAGGGATACCAGATGGAGGAGAGATACGACCCCTCGAAGATAGAGCAGAAGTGGCGTCATCGTTGGGAGGAGACGGGCATATATCGCACCGTCGAGGGCGAGGGCGAGAAGAAGTACATCTTGGTCATGTTTCCATACCCATCGGGTCCCGCCCATATGGGGCACGTGGCCAACTATAACCTGGGCGACGTTTTGGCGCGCTACTACCGTAGGAAGGGATATAACGTACTCCATCCCATGGGTTGGGACGCCTTCGGGCTGCCGGCGGAGAACGCGGCCATCAAATCCGGAGTGCACCCCGCTCGCTACACCCACACCAACATAGGGCTGCTCAAGGAAGGCCTCCAGCGGTTGGGATACTCCTACGATTGGGATCGCGAGATTTCCACTTGCTCCCCGGAATATTACCGCTGGACCCAGTGGTTCTTCCTTAAGTTCTACGAGCGGGGACTGGCCTACAAGGCGCTCGCCAGGGCCAATTGGTGTCCCTCCTGCCGCACCGTGCTGGCCAACGAACAGGTGGTGGACGGTAAGTGCGAGCGCTGCGAGACCTTGGTTGAGAAAAAGCTCCTAAACCAGTGGTTTTTCCGCATCACCGCCTACGCGGACAGGCTACTGGAGGATATGAGGTTGCTCTCCGGATGGCCGGAAAGCGTCCTGGTGATGCAGCGCAACTGGATAGGCCGTTCCGAGGGCTGCGAGGTGATCTTCCGCATCAAAGAGACCGGACACGAGGTACCCATCTTCACCACCAGGCCGGACACCCTCTGGGGAGTGACCTTCTTTCTTTTGGCCCCGGAGCACCCGCTGGTGGACGAGCTCACCCGCGGCACGCCTTATGAAAAGGAAGTGGAGTCCTTTCGCCAGCGTCTCAGGGGCGTGTCCGACATCGAGAGGACCTCGTTGGAAGCGGAAAAGGACGGGGTCTTCCTAGGGGTTCACGCGGTGAACCCGGTGAACGGGGAAGAGGTGCCGGTGTGGACCGCCAACTTCGTGCTGATGGAATACGGGACTGGGGCGGTGATGGCGGTACCGGCCCATGACCAGAGGGATTTCGAGTTCGCCCGCAAGTTCGGCCTTCCCATTCGGGTGGTCATACAAACCCCCGAGCGTGACCTGGACCCCGATACCATGGAGGCTGCCTACGTGGAACCTGGGATCATGGTGGACTCCGGGCCATTTGAGGGCTTGGACAGCGAGGAGGGACGGATCAAGGAGGTCCCCGATTTCTTGGAGCGCATGGGATACGGCCGCCGGGCGGTGAACTACCGCTTGAGGGATTGGCTCATCTCCCGCCAGAGGTATTGGGGCGTGCCCATTCCCATCATCTACTGTGACCGCTGCGGGATGGTGCCGGTGCCAGAGGAGGATCTGCCGGTGCTCCTCCCGGAGGACGTGGAGTTCGTTTTCGAGGGACCGTCTCCCCTGGAGCGATCGGAGGAGTTCCGCAAGACCTCCTGTCCTCGCTGCGGGGGGCCAGCGGAGAGGGAGACGGATACCATGGACACCTTCGTGGACTCATCCTGGTACTATCTTCGTTACGCAAGTCCCCGGGAAGAAACCGCACCTTTCAATGCCGAGAAGGTTCGTTACTGGCTTCCGGTGGACCAGTACATAGGAGGCATCGAACACGCCATCCTGCATTTGCTCTATTCAAGGTTCTTCACCAAAGTGCTCATGGATATGGGTTTGGTGGATTTCCCCGAACCTTTCACCAACCTCCTTTGTCAAGGGATGGTGGTGATGGGCGGGGCCAAGATGAGCAAGTCCAAAGGGAACATAATCACTCCCGAGCAGTTCATCGACACCTATGGAGCCGACACTCTCAGGCTCTTCATCCTGTTCTTGGGCCCACCCGAGGCGGACAAGGAGTGGAACGACGCGGGCATTGAAGGAGCCCACCGGTTTCTTCACCGGGTATGGAGGTTGGTGCACAGGTATCTGGAAGTTCTCACCTTCAAGACCCAACCGATACCCGAGGAATCCCAGACGCTCAAGGAGCTAAGCCATCTCACTCACAAGACCATAAAGAAAGTCACTGAGGACATCGAGCGATTCGCTTTCAACACCGCCATTGCTGCCATAATGGAGTTCACCAATGGACTAAATCGGATAATGGAGGCAGCTCCCGACGCCTTCAACACGTATGAGGGTCACGAGTCCATTAAGGCTCTGGTCCTCCTGCTGGCTCCCTTCGCTCCTTTCATTGCCGAGGAGCTATGGGAGGAGTTGGGGGGCGAATACAGCGTTCATCAGCAGCCGTGGCCGGATTATGACCCAGAATTGGCCAAATCCGAAAGGATAACCCTGGTGGCTCAGGTCAACGGCAAGGTCAGAGACCGCATCGAGGTGGACGCCGACATCACGGAAGAGGAGATGCGAGAGGTGGCTCTCAGATCCCCGAAGGTACAGCGTTTCATTGAAGGCAAGGAAGTACGAAAAGTGGTGGTGGTTCCCGGCAAGCTGGTGAACATAGTGGTCGCTTGAAATCGTCATCCTGGCTTCTGACGGGCAGATCTGGGTTTTGATTTAGGTTCTCAGACGATCATCTACGGGACCTGAGAGGCCCATATCGCTTGAGGGCAAGGCTTCCTTCAGGGTGCCTCCACCTCAGGGCTCTTTCACTGGGCAGCGCTTCCTTGGCTGAGACCCTCGGAAAACCGAGGCGAGGTCGGCCTTCCTTTGTTAATCGAACTACTCGCGGGACGGAACCTTTTGGGGCAGCAGCTTCCCCCCCCACTTTGTTGAAAACCCTTGGTAGTTCGAGACGATTACGCAATTTTGGATTCCAAAAATTACCTGCTATATTCCCGGCCCGCGGTCGAGAAGGGCAAGTTGCAGATACGCGTGTGGAATGGGTGACACCGAAAGAACCATTTAGTTGACGGGACGGGTGAGGTGAACAGGAAGATGATGGGAATATTCGATGAGCTCGGGGGAAAATGGAGATCCCTTCCTCGTTGGAAACAGGCGGCCGCACTGCTCTTGGCGCTTTTGGTGGGCGTGGCAGGTTACTTTCTGCTACGAGATCCTGGCGATCGCAAGGTGGAGGTCGTCGCTGCGGAAAATGAGGATCTATCCCGGCCGGAGGAGCTCGTGGTTTATGTCGCAGGGGCGGTGAACAGGCCGGGTATTCAGCGCCTTCCTGCCGGAAGCCGGATAGCCGACGCCATAGAGGGAGCCGGAGGGCCTACGGGGGAGGCGGATCTGGAAGGGCTCAATCTAGCCCAAAGGCTGAGCGATGGGATGAGGATCCACGTGCCCCGGCGAGGTCAGCCTCCTAACGGGGCGCCTTCGACGGGAAAGGTGAACATCAACACCGCCTCCGCCGCAGAGCTGGAGAAGCTCCCAGGGATCGGACCTACCCTGGCGCAGCGAATAGTTGAATACCGCGAGAAAAACGGTCCTTTTCGCAAGGTGGAGGACCTCAGGAAAGTGAAGGGGATAGGGGAAAGGAAGTTCCGGGAGCTGCGGGAACGGGTGGAGGTGTGAGGGAACCTACCGTGCCGTGGCCCCCCCGGACGGAATCCAAGGGCGCCTGGTCGGGTAGAGGCAATATGTAATTTTCTGGTAATATGGACAAAACCCTGATATACCGTATGCGCCTGCTTTTTCTCGGAGCCTGCTCTGCTGCCGGGGCCGTTTTGGGGCTAACGGGACCTAAAACCTGGGCCTTGGGCTTCACTATCACCGCATTGTCCCTCGCCGCCTGCTCGCTGGCCATGAATGGAGGCGCCAAAAAGGCCCTGATGTTCCCCTTGCTCTTTTTCGTGCTGGGGCTTGGGGTCGGGATGAGGGAGTCATCCCGGTACAGGGACCGGGAGGGAAGGGAAGAGGAAGTCGCTGTCACGGTGAGCGTGGAGGCGGAAAGGCGGGGCGAAGGCGGTTTTTACCAGCTGATCGCGGTGGAAAGAGTCTTGCGGGGAGAGCTGCCCCGTAAGGGTGACTTGTATCTACTCCGCCTCGGCGCGGGGATGGAGGAGGGCGGAGGGGAAGAAGGCCAAAACTGCCAGCAGTTCCCCCGCTGGGGCGAGAAGGTGATGGTAAGTGGGCGTCTCCGTATCTTTTCCCGGGTGGAAGGCGAGGTGGCAGGCACTCTTTGGGCCCAGGAGTACCGTCGCCTTGGCGTTGTATCGGGAATCTTTCGCCGGGGCGCCGCGGCCCTGCGGTGGTCAATTCTGGAAGGAGGTAGGGATGCGGGAAGCGAAGAGGCGCTGATACGAAGCATGGCACTGGGGGACTATCGTCTTTTGGGGCCAGGAGCGCAGAGGGATCTGCGCCTTTCGGGCCTTCTTCACCTTTGTGCTGCCTCGGGTTTCCACGTGGCCACCCTCACTGCCCTATTGGCATGGACTGCGGCACGTTTGGGAGTGGGAAAGAGGTTTTCGCTCCTGTTGGCCCTTCCCGGTGCCTACCTGTTCTCCCTGGCCGCGGGTTCCACCCCGTCGGTGAGGAGGGCTTTGACCATGGCGTGCTTATCGGCGGTGGCGTATGTGGTGGGGAGGAGGCCTGACCCGGTATCGGCCCTCGGTGGGGCGTTTGTCGCAGGGATTTTAATCTCCCCCAGGTCGGTGTTTTCCACTGGGTTTCAGCTCTCCTTTTCCGCGGCCGCGGGAATGGTGATCCTCTTCCCGGTCTTGAAGGGCCGCTGGTGTGGCAGATGGCCCCGGGCTTTGGAGCCCGCCCTGGTTTCGGTTGCCGCGCAGATGGCTGTGGCACCGGTCATGCTTTTCCGTTTTGGCGAACTTCCCATCGTGGCCCCCTTAAGTAACGCCCTGGCCATGCCTCTGGCGCCTTTAATCCTCCTGCCTACCCTAATCGGAGGGTTTGCGGGGATACTTTGTCCGCCCTTGGCCGACCTCGGATTTCTGTTGGCCGAACCGTTTGCCAGATTATTCCTCACAATAGCCCGGGTTTTCGCGTCAGTGGGAGATCGCATTAACGCACCCCTCCATCTTCCCCCGTGGGGGATATTCGCTCTCTGCCTTCTCCTTCTGGCCTTCTGCGTGTTTCGAGGCAGGGCCGGTAGGTGGGCTGGTCGGGGCGTGGTGATGGTGCTGCTTTTGGCCTTGTCGGGGAACATTCCCGTCGCGTGGGGACCATGGGGAAGCGAGAAGCCTTCCGTGGTCTTTTTCGACGTGGGACAAGGCGATTCAGCGCTCTTGGTGGGACCTGGAGGGGAGAGGGTTTTGGTGGATGGGGGCGCCGACATCCAGCTGGTGAAAAGGAAACTAAAGGCGCGGGGGATAAGGCATCTGGACGCCGTGCTCTATTCCCACGGAGACCGGGATCACGTGGGGGGCTTGGTCGAGATCCTGGGGGAATTGAACGTGGGACTGCTTTTCCGACCATCTTGCGCGCCGGATGGAGGATGGGAGGGGAAGGTTTTGGAAATGGCGGCGGTAAAGGGCGTACCGGTGGCCGAACTGGGAGGTGGGGAGAGGGTGGTGGTGGGCAAACTCGCCTTTCGAGTAGTGGGGGGGCCCGCGCTCTTGGCGAGGAGCGAGGCTCTCGGGGAGGGAGCTGAGGGTAGCACAAAAAACGAGGGGAGCTTGGTGCTCCGCATGGAAATGGAAGGCGTTGCCTTTCTCTTCACCGGCGATATTGAGGAGGTGGGACAGGGAAGCCTTCTCGCTACCGGCGCGCAGGTCAGGGCGGAGGTGCTGAAGGTTCCCCATCACGGCGGCTACGCGGCCAACACGGACCTTTTTCTCGAGGCGGTAAGACCGAAGGTGGCGGTGATCAGCGTGAAGAGCCCCAACGAATACGGTCATCCGGCTGCCAAGACTTTGGAGAAGCTCAGCAGGATGGGATGCGTCGTGTTTCGCACCGATCATTCGGGGGATATAGTGGTAAAGGTCAGGGAGGGGAAGATGATAGTCCGCGAGGAAAGGCCTTCCCTCAGGAACTGAACTGCCAGGCTTAAGTGGATGGTCCCGGAACCGTTTAATTGGCGGTTGGGAATAAACGAGGGAGGCATCCGTTAAAGAGGAGTAACGGTTGCTTACGGTTACCGTCGTGAGAAAGAGGTCGGGCGAGGGCATGGGACCAGCGGGAGCGGGAAGAGCTTGGGAGTTGGCTCCCGCCCAGGTCGGCCATGGGTTCCATCGCAACGGCGATAGGGACCTTATTGGATAAGACCCTGGACCTCCCTTACGGGATTGGAGGTGGGGGCATTGAGGTCTAGAGTGTTCCTGCTATACGGCGACCAACCCCTCCTTCTCGAAGAAGAGCTGGAGAGATTGAAGAAATCATGGGCCAGAAGAGGAGATCTTTCCCTCAACCTCCAGGTGTTTGAGGCCGGGGAAACGCCCCTTTCCGAGGTCCTGGAGGCAGCGGATGTGCTTCCCTTCGGGTCGGAAAGGAGGTACCTGGTGATCAGGAATGCCCAGGCGCTCTCTCCCTCGGAGGTAAAACTTCTGGAAAGGTATTTGGATGCTCCGGCGGAGGCAGCGGTCTTGGTTTTCGTGGCGGAAGGCTTGAAAGAGGGATACCCATTGCTGCGGGCCTTCCAATCCCGGGGCCTGGCGAGGAAGGTGGAGCGGAGCAAGGACAAGATACCCTTGTGGGTGAAGGAGAGGTTCGCCGAAAGGGGCCTAAAGGTGGACGGAAGGGCTGCGGTCTACATGGCGGAAGCCTTGGGAAACGATTTGAAAGCGCTGGAGATGGCAGTGGAGAAGGTGGTCCAATACCACCAAGGGAAAGAGTCAGTGGGCCTGGAGGAAGTGGTAGACCTGGTGACCCCCCAAGAGGACTTTCAGGTCTTTGAGATCGTGGAGAGGGTGGGAGTGGGGGACGCTGATGGAAGCTTGCGGGTCTTGCGAAAGTGGGTGGCCAAGGGGGGGAACGCCAATCATCTCCTGAGAAGCCTGACTCTCCACTTCCGTCAGCTTTTGCTTTATCACGCGCTGTCCAAGGAAGGACACACCGATGCGGAGATAATCAGGCAAATGGAACTGGGCAGGCAAGCCTGGAGGCTGGATAGACACATCCGCAGACACGCCTCTTTATGGGACGGGGAGGCAACGGCGCGGGCCCTTTTTCATCTGGCCTCCACGGAGGCGGACCTCAAGACGGGCAGGCTGGATGAGAAGACCGCCGCTGAGTTCGCGGTGATGGGGTTGTTGAGCCTCAGACACCGGAGGAAAAGGGCGTAAGAAGGGAAGGGGATTCCGCGGGACCGGGCGTAGCGATGGGAAATTAATGCAATATTTTGCATTCATACTTGCAATAATTGCAATTATATGCATAATTTATCATAGAATGGCATATTGTTTCCCGAGGTGAGCCATGAGATTAAAGGTGGGTATCGTGGGTGCCTCCGGTTATACCGGGGCGGAGCTCATGCGGATCCTGGCCCTCCATCCAGAGGTGGAGGTAACTTGGGCCACCGCGCAGACCTATGCTGGTAAGACGGTGGGGGAGCTTTATCCCCATCTTCGCCCCTTCGCCCAGATGGTTTATCAGCCCTTTGACCCGGATCGGGCGGTAAGCGAGGCGGATGTTTTCATGGTGGCCCTCCCCCACGGCGAATCCATGGAGGCGGTGGCTGCCCTGCGGGAAAGGGGCGCCCGGGTGGTGGATCTATCCGCCGATTTCCGCTTCTCCGACCCAGCGGTCTACGAGAGATGGTACGGCAGGCCTCACCGTCATCCGGAATTGCTTCGGGAAGCGGTGTACGGGCTTCCCGAGATATTCGGCGCAAAGCTGAGGGACGCCTCGCTGGTGGCAGGGCCCGGTTGTTATCCCACGGCCGCCATACTGGCCTTGGCACCGCTGCTGTCCGAAGGTCTTTGCCGGGGCGAGGTGGTGGTGGACGCCAAGTCCGGGGTTTCGGGAGCGGGTCGCAGCCTAAGTTTAGAGACCCATTTTCCCCAGGCGGATGGTAGTGTAAAGCCTTATGGAGTGGGCGCTCACAGGCACACGCCGGAGATGGAGGAGATGATGGGGCATTTGGCCGGTGGCGCGGGGCCCAAGGTAGTCTTCGTGCCCCACTTGATCCCCATGAGCAGAGGCATCTTGGCCACCTGTTACGCGTGGCTGGAGAGGCCCATGAGCCAGGACGAGCTGGAGGACCTCTACCGGGACTTCTATAGGCGATGCCCCTTCGTGGTGGTTCTTCCCCGCGGCTCGTTCCCCCAGACCAAGGACGTTTGCGGCAGCAATTTCTGCCACTTGGGACTCTACTCCGACGGAAAAGGGAGGGTTATCTGCGCATCCGCCATCGACAACCTGGTGAAGGGGGCTTCCGGCCAGGCCATACAGTGCCTCAACCTCATGATGGGATGGGAGGAGACCGTGGGGTTGGAGGTCCTGGGGCTTTTTCCCTGATACCCCTGGCCTGGAGCAGGGTTTTGACCTGACTTTCGCCCGAACGGCGACAAGAGCCTTTTTCGGTGCTTCTTGGGGGAGAGGATGCGGAGTTTTCGATGGATTGTGATCGGGCGACCCGGAGCGAGGAGGAGCAATGTATTGGCCGGCGTGGGCTTTTCAGGCATGAGGTGGCATGTCGCCCTTTTTCCAGGGCGATGTGGTGCCGAACCTGACCAGGTCACGCAAGGAGCCACCCAACTGCGGGATAAGGTTGGGACTGATGGGGACGGATGGGAGTGAGCGGTGGAGAAGGGCGGGCGCCCGGAGATCCGAGAAGCGCTCACCTTGGCAGTGACGGTTAAAGCGTGCATGACCGAAGGAGAGGGAGACGACGAAGGTGGAGAGGAAAGGAATCTGCGCCCCTCGAGGATTTCGGGCTGGAGCGGTGTCCTGTGGGATAAAGAGAGGAGGAGCCCTGGATCTTTGTCTGCTCCATGCCGAAGTTCCCTGCGCTGCGGCGGGAACCTTCACCCGCAACGCCTTCAAGGCGGCCCCGGTGCGCGTTACCATGGAGCATGTTTCCCGAGAGGGAAAGCTCCAGGCGGTGGTGGTGAATTCCGGAGTGGCCAACGCCTGGACGGGCGAGAAGGGCCTCGACGACGCTTCGAGCATGGCCGAGGAGGCGGCCCTACTTTTGGGCATACCCACGCACAGGGTGGCGGTGGCCAGCACCGGAACCATCGGAACCTATCTTCCCCTAGAGAAGGTCCGGGAGGGAATCCGAAAAGCCTTTCGGCTTCTGTCCGAGGATGGAGGGGAAGAGGCGGCGAGAGCCATCATGACCACCGATTCCTTCCCTAAGCTCGGGGAGTGGGAATTCGGCCCCTTCCGGGTGGGGGGCATGGCTAAGGGGGCGGGGATGATACATCCGGATATGGCCACCATGTTGGCATTCATCACCACCGACGCGGTCGTGGAACGTCCGTTGTTGGAAAAGGCCCTGAGGGAAGCAGTGGACCAAACCTTCAACCGCATCACCGTGGATGGGTGTACCAGCACCAACGACATGGTACTGGTCCTGGCCAGCGGCCTTTCCGGCTATTCCCCTTCCCGAAGCGAGCTGGAGGAGGCTCTTTTCCAGGCTTGTCGGCACCTTTCTCGCCTCATCGTGCGGGACGGCGAGGGGGCATCGCGTCTGATGAGGGTAAAGGTTGAGGGGGCCAGGGACGAAAGGGAGGCCAAAAAGGTGGCCTTCGCGGTGGCGGGTTCCCTCCTCGTTAAGACTGCCCTTTTCGGGGGTGACCCCAACTGGGGAAGGATAGTCCAGGCGGTGGGGGCGGCCGTTCCCGACGCCCAAGAAAAAGGGACCGAGGTCTCTGTGGGAGGAATAGTCCTGGCCCGGGACGGGATTCCGGCGGAGTATGACGAAGAAAAAGCGGTTGAGGCCTTCTCCCGGGAAGAGGTGGAGGTCACGGTTAGATTGTCCCGCGGGGAGGGCGCCTCGGAGGTCCTCACCTGCGACCTGGGTTACGAGTACATCCGCATAAACGCCGAATACAGGACCTGATAGGGCGCGATGAAAAGTAAGGGATGAGTCTTGTGATATCCGGCATGGAGGTGGGCTATGGGTGACGAGAAGTTGAAGGCCCGCATCCTCACCGAGGCGCTCCCCTTCATAAAGGAGTTCTACGACAAGACAGTGGTGGTGAAAGTGGGGGGCAGCGCCCTGGAGGACCCGCAACTCAAGGAGTGGTTCGCCACGGACGTGGTTCTCATGCGCTACGTGGGAATGAACCCGGTGGTGGTTCACGGCGGGGGGCCTCAAGTGAGCGACCTCATGCGGCGGCTTTCCCTCGAAGTCCGCTTCGTGGACGGGCACAGGGTCACGGATGCCGCCGCCATGGAAGTGGTGAAGATGGTGTTGGTGGGAAAGATGAACAAGGAGATAGTGAACCTCATCAACGAGCACGGCACCTTGGCAGTGGGCCTTTCCGGAGAAGACGGCAGCCTGATATTGGCCCGTAAAAAAGTGCATCAGGGCAACGAAGGGACGGTGGACCTGGGATTCGTGGGGGAAGTGGAACGGGTCAACCCCAAGATTCTCCACAACCTGATCGAGAACGAGTTCATACCGGTGGTTGCCAGCATCGGGGTGGATGAGAGAGGGCAAAGTTACAACATCAACGCCGACCTGGTGGCGGGAGCGTTGGCCGAGGCCTTGGGGGCTTACAAGCTGGTCTACCTCACCGACGTAGACGGCATTATGCGCGATCTCGAAGACCCCACCACGTTGGTGCCCGAGCTGACGGCGGCGGAGGCCGAGAAGATGCTGGAGGAAGGGCAAGTGGATAAGGGAATGATACCCAAGGTGAGGAGCTGCGTGCGAGCAGTCCGTGGCGGGGTTCACCGGGCCCACATCATCAACGGCCGGAGGGAGCACGCCTTGATATTGGAGCTTTTCACCGACTCCGGCGTGGGCACTATGATCAGCCCGTGAGGTCGCTGGCCGTTCTTTGGGAGAAAGATAGAGTCGCACCTGCGAGAAATTGAGCGCCAAAAACGTTTTTGGCCATAAAACAGCAAGTCTGAAGCGAGATCATATGGCAGGGAAAGCTGCCAGGAGGCCAGGGAGACATGGAAGGAAATAACATGGAGAACTCGATGAGCCTGATGGAAGCGCAGAAGAAGGAGAGGGAGTGGCTTCTTCACACCTATAGGCGTTTCCCCGTCCTCTTCGTCGAGGGAAGGGGAACCAAGCTCTGGGACGATCGAGGGAAAGAGTATCTGGACATGGCCGCTGGCCTGGGCACCTGTGTCCTGGGGCATGCCCACCCCTCGGTGGCCAAGGCCGTCTCGGAGGTGGTGTTCCGCCTTCAGCACGTCTGCAACCTCTACTACACCGAACCCCAGCTGAGGTTGGCGGAAGAGCTCGTGAGTAGGTCCTTTCCGGGAAAGGTCTTTCTATGCAACAGCGGCACTGAGGCCAATGAGGCGGCCATCAAGCTGGTTCGAAAGTATATGAGGGTCAGAGGCGAGGAGAGGTACGTGATCGTGTCCGCGTTGCGCTCTTTCCATGGTCGTACTCTGGGTTCCCTGGCTGCCACCGGCCAACCGGACAAGGCGGTCCCTTTCTCCCCGTTGCCCCAGGGTTTTATCCACGTTCCCTTCAACGATCTGGGCGCCATGGAGGAGGCCCTGAGGGACCCCAGGGTGAGCGCTGTGATGCTTGAGCCAATACAGGGGGAAGCGGGAGTTTATCCCGCAAGCCAGGAATATCTCCATGGGGTGGCTGAGCTTTGCCGGGAGCGGGGCGCCCTTTTAGTCTTGGATGAGGTGCAGACGGGCATGGGAAGGACCGGTGAGCTCTTCGCATGGCAGCGCTATGGGGTTCGGCCAGACGTGATGACCTTGGCCAAGGGATTGGCCAACGGGCTTCCCATAGGAGCGGTGGTGGCTTCGGTAGAAGTGGCCCAGGCCATGGCTCCCGGGGATCACGGGAGCACTTTCGGCGGAAATCCGGTTACCTGTGCCGCGGCCCTGGCCACCTTGAGGACCCTCCAAGAGGAGGACTTGCTGGAGAACGCCTCCAGAGTGGGGGATCATATGCGACGTCGTCTCTGGGAAGTGTCGCAGAGCTTGGGAGCCGGGTTCGAGGTCAGGGGTGCGGGGTTGATGCTGGCCCTGGAGGTGGAGGGCATGGATGCCTGGGAAGTGGCCCTGAGATGTCTTGCCAGGGGCCTGGTGGTGAACCCGGTGGGGCCCCAGACCTTACGGTTCCTGCCGCCTTTGTGCTTGAGCAGGGAAGAGGTGGACGTGGCAGCGGGTATCCTTGCCGCCGTCCTGGAGGAGATGAAGGGAAGCGAGGTAGCATCGTGATGGAGGAAGGGTTCCTTGTGGGAAGGGATCTTTTGAGCGTGGCCGACTTGAGTTCCTCGGAGCTCTCGGCGGTACTGGACAGGGCGGAGGACTTCAAGCGCAAGCTCCGCAGGGGGGAGGTAGATCAGCGGTTGAGGGGCAGGCTGGTGGCCCTCATCTTCGAAAAACCCTCCACCCGGACCCGGGTCTCCTTCGAGGCGGCGGTTTATCACTTGGGGGGGAAGCCCTTGGTGCTTCACGCTGGCGAGCTCCAGCTGGGCAGGGGCGAGACGGTGGGGGATACGGGCAGGGTGCTTTCCCGATACGTCCACGCCATTGCACTGCGCACCTTCTCCCAGTCCACCTTGGAGGAGTTGGCAAGGGCGGCCACCGTGCCGGTGATCAACGCTTTGAGCGACCTGGAACACCCCTGTCAGATACTGGCGGACCTGATGACCATGAGGGAGGTCTGGGGAGACCTGGAGGGCCTTCAGGTGGCATATCTGGGAGATGGAAACAACGTGGCCAACTCCCTGTGTTTGGGATGCGCCCTGGTGGGCGCGGATTTGCGGATGGGATGCCCTCCCGGTTATGAACCGGATCCCTCCGTCCTGGAAAAGGCCTGGACGCTGGGGGGAAGGGACTCGGTGAGGGTGGTCCACCAGCCCGAGGAGGCGGCGAAAGGGGCCCACGTGGTCTACACCGATGTCTGGGTCTCCATGGGCCAGGAGGGAAGCGAGGGCAAGAAGGAGGCCCTCATGCCCTTTCAGGTCAACGCCGCCCTCTTGGCCCATGCCCATCCCCGAGCGGTGGTAATGCACTGTCTTCCCGCTCACCGGGGGGAGGAGATCACCGACGAGGTTTTGGACGGGCCTCGCTCGGTGGTATGGGACCAAGCCGAGAACCGTATGCACGTGCAAGCCGCTCTTTTGGAGATGCTCTTGGTGGGGTGAGGAGATGCTTTGGGTTCAAGGCTTTTCCATCTGCCCGGCGCGAGGATGGAACTGCCTGAACGAGGCCCTTGTCGATGAGGATCGATGAGATGACGAGAGGATCAATGGATCTTTCGAGGGAAAAATCTCACAAGGTGGGTCAAGGCTTGGGGCTCGGGGGCAAAGGAAGTGGCTTCTGAGCGGGAAAGAAGGCTTCAGGAGATCCGGGAGATTCTCACCCGTTTTCCCTCCACCCAGAGGGAGATAGCGGAGGAGTTAGCCCGAAGGGGCTATCGCGTGGAACTTTCCACCGTTTCCCGGGACCTCAGGGCGTTGGGGGCGGTGCGGGTTACCAACCGTGGCTGGGGGGCAGTCTATTCCCTTCCGCAGAACCTCCCTCCCACCCCAGAAGGGGAGGGAGAGCTGGCCCGGGGCCTTAGAGATTTCCTTTTGCGGGCGGAGGCCAGCGGGAATCTGGTGGTACTCCACACCGGTCCTGGCAACGCCCAGGCCTTGGCGGCCCTGCTGGACCGCGCCCGATTGCCGGAGGTGGTGGGGACTGTGGCGGGAGACGACACCATCATCATGGTAGTGAGGGAGGGTCATGACGCTCGCCATCTGGCCTCCAAGCTCCGGCGGATGGCCGGTCTTGATTGAGCGCCTTTTGGTGAGGGATAGGTTGATCATGTCATTGGTTCCCGGGATTTTTGTGTATTTCTGGCTCTTCACGGGAGCCAGCGAGGGGCCGAGGAGGCTTGAGCGCCCGCTTTCTTGGTCGGATCAGGATGAAAGGCATTCGTGGGCGCCCGATGTCTCAGGGGCCTTCGTCCACCTGGAACGGGGGCTGCCCGGGAGACGGGCGAAAGGAAGTAGTGCGGAGTCGTGCATAGCTGCTGGTTCGTGAAGATCGGGTCAGAGGTCGTGAGGTGGGGCCGCAGGAGGTGAGAGGATGAAGGACCTGGTTATCTTGGCCTATTCTGGCGGATTGGACACTTCGGTGGCCATACCGTGGCTCAAGGAGCGGTACGGGTACGATGTGGTGGCCCTCTCGGCTGACTTAGGGCAGCCAGGGGATCTGGAGGCGGTGAGACAAAAGGCGTTGCGAATAGGGGCGGTGGACGCCGTCACCTTGGACCTGAAAGAGGTCTTCGTCGAGGAGTTCGTCCTTCCGGCCCTCAAGGCCAACGCATTGTATGAAGGCAAGTATCCCCTGGCCACCTCCTTGGCCCGGCCCCTCATCGCCCGGGCGCTGGTGGAAGAGGCGGAGAGGAGAGGAGCGAAGGCGGTGGCACACGGGTGCACCGGCAAGGGAAACGACCAGGTGCGTTTCGACGTGACGGTGATGGCTTTGGCTCCCCACCTGCGCATCGTAGCCCCTTTGAGGGAGTGGAACATGTCCCGAGAGGAGGAGATTGAGTACGCCAAGGAAAGGGGCGTTCCTGTGTCGGTTACCCGGGAAAGCCCTTATTCCGTGGACGAGAACCTGTGGGGAAGGAGCTGTGAGGCGGGGGTGCTGGAGGACCCTTGGGCGGAGCCGCCGGAAGACGCATATGCCTGGACGGTCTCGCCTCGGCAAGCTCCCGATGAACCCGAGTACCTGGAGATAGGGTTCTTAAGGGGACGCCCCGTGTCCCTGAACGGCGAGGAGTTGGATTTGGTCACGTTGGTGGACAGGCTGAACCGGTTGGGAGGCCGTCACGGCGTTGGCCGTATCGACATGGTGGAGAACCGCCTAGTGGGGATCAAGTCCCGGGAGATCTACGAGGCGCCGGCGGCCCTCATCCTCATAGAGGCCCACCGGGCTTTGGAGGAGTTGACGCTCACTCGGGAGACCATGCATTTCAAACCGCTTTTGGAGCAGAAGTTCGCCGAGCTGGTCTATTACGGGCTTTGGTACGAACCCCTGAGGGAGGCGGTTACGACGGCGGTGGAGGTCACCCAAAGGTGGGTTACGGGTGAGGTGAGGGTGAAACTGTTCAAGGGACAATGCATGGTGGTGGGAAGGAAGAGTCCCCATTCCCTTTACGAGTATTCCCTCGCCACCTACGACCGGCAGGATCGCTTCCGCCATGAATCCAGTCAAGGGTTCATCGAGCTGTGGGGCCTTCCCCTCAAGGTATGGGGAAGCAGGCAAAGGACGGTATGACACTGCGGCTTTTATCGACGTTCCCTCGGACTCCTCATAGTAGCAGGCGGGGATGAGGGATCACCGGAGCACACCTATGCGGGGAAAGTCATGCTCTGAGCTCAATCCAGCGGTGGCGTCAAGGGTATTAAAGTGGCCCCTCGGCCACCCCGAGGGAATATCATTGATATGAGCGCAGGATGAGTTTTAGGCAGAAGAGGGGGGTATCATGAAGTTATGGGGGGGTAGATTCGACAAGGAGACCAACGAGCTGGTCTTTTCCTTCACTCAATCCCTTTCCTTCGACCGCAGGCTTCTGCCCTATGACCTCAGGGTCACACGGGCTCATGCTCGAGCCCTGGGGGAATGCGGGGTGCTCGACCCCGAGGAGCTTCAGAAGGTCTTGAGTACGTTGGACGCGCTTGAGGAGGAGGCGGAACAGGGCACCTTTCCCTTTGCCGGCGAGGAAGACGTGCACACCGCGGTGGAGCGCCAATTGGTAGAGCGCTTGGGGGCCACGGGCGCCAAGCTCAGGGCTGCCAGAAGCCGTAACGACCAGGTCGCCGCCGATCTGCGGCTGTTGTTGATGGAGGAAAGCGGTAACCTGGTGCAGTTGCTGGGCCGGCTCATGGAAGTGATCTTGGAGAGGGCGGAAGAGTATTTGGGGGCGGTGATGCCCGGTTTCACCCACCTCCAGCCTGCTCAGCCGGTGCTGCTCTCCCACCACCTCCTGGCCTATTTCGAGATGTTTCGCAGGGACACGGAGAGGTTTTTGCAGGCTCGCCGGAGCGCCGATTACTGTCCCTTGGGCAGCGGGGCCTTGGCGGGCGTGACCTTCCCCCTCCCTCGCCGCTACATGGCGGACGAGCTGGGATTCTCCCGGGTTACCGCCAATTCCATGGACGCAGTGGCCGATCGCGACTTCGTCCTGGATTTCCTCCATGCCTGCGTTGTTTTGATGTCCCACCTCTCCCGCCTGGGGGAGGAGATTGTGCTATGGTGCTCCCCCGCCTTCGGTTTCGTGGTGTTGGACGAGGCTTTCGCCACCGGGTCCTCCATCATGCCCCAGAAAATGAACCCGGATGTGGCGGAATTGGTGAGGGCAAAGGCTGGAAGGGTGCTGGGGAGCTATGTAGCCGTGGCTCATGTCCTCAAGGCGCTGCCCCTCACCTATAACCGGGACTTGCAGGAGGACAAGGAAAACCTGTTCGACGCCCTGGACCAGGTGAAGGGTTGTCTTCGGGTGACGGTGGAGATGCTTTCCACCCTGGAGTTCAGGACGGACCGCATGAGAGAGGCGGCTGGGGAAGGGTTTACCAACGCCACCGACCTGGCTGATTATCTGGTCCGCAAGGGCTTGCCCTTTCTTCGGGCCCATGAGGTGGCGGGAAGGCTAGTGCGCATCTGTCTCGAGAGGGGAATAGGACTGGAAGAGCTGCCTTTGGAGGAATATCGGAAGGTGGAACCCGCCGTGGAGGAGGACTTGTACGAGGCCATATCCTTGGAAAAGTGCTTGAAGGCCCGAGACCTGGAGGGGGGCACCGCCCCCTCTCGGGTAGAGCAGGCCCTGAGGGAGGCCCGGGATTGGCTGGAAAAAGAGAGGGAAAAGTGGATGGGGGGCTTCCTGCATCTCGCCCCATGAAAGAA
The DNA here is from genome assembly GCA_015711955.1 of Actinomycetota bacterium. Classification (GTDB taxonomy): domain Bacteria; phylum Actinomycetota; class Geothermincolia; order Geothermincolales; family RBG-13-55-18; genus JACVJK01. The sequence continues at coordinate 33,363 of JACVJK010000013.1, forward strand.
GGAAATTGACATCGTTTGGCCTCAAGGTTCGGACGGAGGGCAGTTGCGACAACCTGTCATGGGTGAAACGGGGACGGGAGATCCCGGGGAGGGCATGTCCCGTTCAGCGGATCGCCTTGACTTTTTCAGGGAACTTGTTCAGGGAAAAGGGAAGGACTGCTCAGCCTGATAACCTTTCGGACGGTGGTTGTTCATGGACAAGGTAGAGGAATTGAGCCGGGCCTTCGAGCAGCTCGCGGAGCTCAGCGAGATCAAGGGCGAGGTCCGTTTCAAGGTGAACGCTTATCACCGGGCGGCGGAAGTGGTGAGAACCTACGGGGAGGAGATCCTGGAAAAGGACGACGTAGATGAGCTTCGCAGGTATCCGGGGATCGGGGAGGGCATCGCCAAGAAGATCTTGGAGTTCAAGCGCACCGGGACCATCTCCAAGCTCGAGCAGTTAAAGGAGGAGATCCCAGTGGAACTCCTCACCTTGCTGCAGGTGCCCAACCTGGGTCCCAAGCGGGCCAAGCTGGTCTACGAGGAACTCGGCGTCCGCACCATCGAAGAGCTGCAGGAAGCAGCGGAAAGCCACAGGTTGGCGTCCCTGAGAGGCCTGGGGCCCAAGGCAGAACAGAACATATTGGAGGGGATTCGCCAGCTCCAGCAAGGCTCGGGTCGCCTCCTGCTCTCCACCGCCTCCAGGCTGGCCGAGGAGATAGTCGGCCTCATGCGCGAAAGGATCCCCGGCTTGGTGATAAGCCCGGCGGGTAGCCTCAGGCGGATGAAGGAGACCATAGGCGACATAGACCTTCTTGTGTCCTCGGAGGAGCCGGGAAGGGTGATGGAGATTTTCTGTGACCTTCCGTTGGTGAGTAAGGTGCTGCTACATGGCGATAAGAAGAGCTCCGTGCTCACCGACGAGGGCTTGCATGTGGACATGAGGGTGGTTCGACCCGAACAGTACGGCGCGGCCCTCCAGTATTTCACCGGGTCCCAGTCCCACAACATCCGCGTCCGGGAGATCGCCAAGAAAAAAGGCTTGAAGATCAACGAGTACGGTGTGTTCGTGGTGGAGGGCGATCGCCGGATTGCCGGGGAAACGGAGGAGGAGGTTTACAGGGTCTTGGGGATGGCCTGGCCTCCTCCCGAGCTGCGGGAGAACCGAGGAGAGGTGGAGGCGGCCTTGAGGGGAAGGCTGCCGCGGCTCTTGGAAGAGGGCCAGGTTCGGGGGGACTTTCACGTGCACACCAGGGCAAGCGACGGTATCAACACCTTGGAAGAGTTGCGGGAGGCCGCGGAGGCCAGGGGTTATCGCTTCTTGGCCATCACCGATCACGCCGCTTCCCTGAAGGTGGCGGGGGGTCTGGACCGGGACAGGATACTGCGGCAGGTAGAGGAGATAAGGGCCCTGAACGCCCGGGGGGATTCCCCCGTTATCCTCCTCGCTGGGGCCGAGGTGAACGTCGGGAACGAGGGGGAGCTGGACTACGACGAAGAAGTCCTCTCCCAGCTGGACGTAGTGATAGCCTCGGTGCATTCGGGTTTCAAGCAAAGCCGGGAACAGATCACCCGCCGCATACTCACGGCCTTGCGCCATCCCCACGTGAAGATCATTGGTCATCCCACTGGAAGGTTGCTGGGGCAGAGACCTCCATATGAGGTGGATCTGAGGGCGGTCATGAAGGAGGCGGCGGAGTTGGGAAAGGCGCTGGAGCTCAACGCCTTTCCTGACCGCTTGGACCTGAACGACGAGGCACTTTTGGAGGCCAGGGAGTTGGGGGTGATGATAGCCATCGGCACCGATGCCCACCGTGCGGAGCACCTGTCCTTCATGCGGTTCGGTGTGGCCACCGCGCGGCGGGGATGGGTTCCCCCTGACTTGGTGGTGAACGCCCGAGAACCGGAAGAGGTCCTGCGGTGGTTGTGGGATGGCAGGAGATGAGCAGGGCCACAGTTTTTGGGCGTGCGTACATGGAACTGGGCGCGGATCCAAGGAAAGAGGGGTTTTCCATATCGATGAGGGACAGTATATGGTTTTGGGTGGGGTGAAACCTGACCTGACGCAGGATGAAGTCACGGAAGACAGCGGAGTTATGCGTTAAAGAAAGGACGAGGGAAGAGGTGAACGCAAAGGAGGTGGGCCTTGAAACTCGGAGAGATATACCGGCTGGCGCTCCAGATGGGCATGGAGAAGGACCCCCGGGGGAAGGAAGAGGTCCGCAGGATCCTCGAGGAGAACCGCAAGAGATACGAGAGGCTGCCGGAAAAGGAGAAGGCCTACTTCGACTTGGAGACCCTGGAGAACCCCTATCCCGATTCCCGCATTCTCTTGGGAGATTCAGAACAGGAGGTAAGAGTGGCTGTCGCGGGCATAGACATGGAGGTGGGGGAGGTACTTTTGGCCGACCGTTTGCGGGAGAAGGGAGAGCCCATCGACCTCATCATAAGCCACCATCCCGAGGGAGTGGCCCTAGTGAACTTGAACAAGGTCATGCCCCTGCAGGCGGATGAGTGGCACCGCTACGGAGTGCCCATCAACGTGGGAGAGGTGCTCATCGACAAGCGCATGCAAGAGGTCTATCGAGCCTTTCTCCCCCGCAACCATGAGCGGGCCCTGGACGCGGCCCGGTTGCTCGGTTTCGCCTACATGACCATGCACACCGTGGCAGACAACCAGGTCCACGACTACCTCAACCGGTATTTTGAGGAGAGGAAGCCCCGCACGGTGGGGGAAGTGGTGGATTTACTTCTGGAGATCCCTGAATACCAGGCCTCGGCTCGAAACCAAGCGGGCCCCACGGTGATCGTGGGAAGCAGGGAAAGGAGGGCCGGAAAGGTTATGGTGGACATGACGGGCGGGACCGAAGGCCCCAGGGAGGTGCTGGAAAAGCTGGCCGAAGCAGGGGTGGGCACTATCGTGGCCATGCACCTTTCCGAGAAACATCGTGAGGAGGCCGAGAAACACAAGATAAATGTGGTTATCGCCGGTCACGTGGTATCCGATTCCCTGGGCTTGAACCTCATCCTGGACCGACTGGAGGAAAGGGGGGTGCGCATAATACCCATGTCCGGCCTGGTGCGGGTGTCTCGCCGTGGCGGCAAGGGATCCCCTTGAAGGGGATGGTTTAAGGATGCGGGAAAGCCTATATGTTGGAAAAGGGGCGATAGGAAGGGAAAAGTTTTGCTTCATTGGTCGTCCAAAAGACAGAGAGCATGGAGAATGTCACCTTATTATTGGATAATGGTATCGGAGAGCCGCCCTTTCATGCCATGATAGGAGGTGTGGTTGACGGCTCTGCTTGCGTGGGGCCTGAAAATGATCTATCCAAATCCGATAAGGGGTTTCACAAGAAAAAGATCAAGTCCTGGGGGAGGATCAGATGGACGAAGCTTACAGGCTTCTCGAACAGGGGGAAAGGTTGATGGAGGAGAACCGGCTGGACGAGGCCATAGAGCGTTTCCGCCGGTTCCTGGACGAATACCCGGATGACGTGGACGGGCAGTACCAGCTGGGGCTGGCCCTCTATGAAAAGGGGGAGTTGAACGAGGCATATCTCCGCTTCCGGAGGGCCATGGAGCTGGATCCGGGCGATCCCCGTCCCTATGACGGCATCGCCATGGTGCTTATGGAGCGGGGGGATTACGAGGGTGCCTGCATATATTATCAAATGGCCCTGGAGAAAGACCCCGACAACGTGGACCTTCTCAACGAGCTGGGCATAGCCTATCAGGAGCTGGGAAGGGAGGAAGAGGCCATCGCCTGTTATGACCGGGCTATAGAGTTGGATCCCTTTTTCGGCTATCCCTACTACAACAAGGCTCGACTCCTGGCCCGCCAGGGGAGATATGAGGAGGCCATCGAAAACCTGGAGCAAGCAATAAGCCTATACAAGGGAGAAAGGGAGAAGCTCAAGGACGTCCTATTCGAGTTGGCCGGCGTTTATGAGGAGATCATGGACGAAAACCGGGCGATGGAAGTCTATGAGGAAATCCTGATGCTGGAGCCCGGAGACGTGGAGGCCCTGACCTGCCTGGGATCTCTCCATCTGGATCGAGGAGAGTACGAAAAGGCCATCGCATATTTTGACAAGGTGCTCCGCCTGGATCCCGATAACGACCACGCCTATCTGGAGAAGAGCTATGCCCTCGGTTGTTTGGGCAACACCGAGATGGAACTGGAGTGCCTGGATCGTTGCCTGACCATAAACCCCCACAACAAATATGCGCTGAGCAACAAGGGAGCGGTGCTTCTGGAGAGGGGGAAGTTCGAGGAAGCGGAAAAACTATTGCTCCAAGCCATAGAGTTAGACCCCGAATACTCGTGGCCCTATTACAACCTGGCTTGCCTTTGGGCCATGAAGGGAGACGAGGGAAAATGTCTGGACTACCTCAGGAGGGCGCTGGAGCTGGACCCCGATCTTCGAGAGGACGCAGCCCAGGACACCTTCTTGGAAGAGATGAGAGAAAAGGAGTCGTTCCGTCGCTTGCTCGAGGACGAGTCATCAGTCTGATATGCCCCTTAAGACAAGCCTAAAGCCATCAAAAGGGGAGGCTCAACGTAGGGGATCGGGGAACCGAACCCCTTGGCGTTAGGGGGGTTTCATCGGCGGACTCAGGTGCTCCCTTTTAGCAAGGTTCAATACGGCGGTTTCTGTTCCCCGCAGCTGAGAGATCTACCGCGGAATGGATCGCCACCTTTTTAGTAAAGGTCTGGATCCCATCCCCTTGAGCGCAGACGCATTCGGTGTGACGTTTGCCTCGACGCGAGAGGCCCTCGGGAGCCTTATGCCCTGAGGTGGAAAATAAGGCGTCGCTTTTCCGCCCCAACTCCGTAGTTTCAGGTGAAGGAAAGAATTCTATTTGAATTTGAGACTCGGAGAAGGTTGCCCTGGCGTTTTTGCGCCCCGTTCAAGCATAGGTGGCATCACGACCATCAGGTTGGCGTCGATCAGTCCTTGAAACCCCCGAGCTCCCCGAAAGGGAAGAAGAGACATGCGTCACGCAAAAAGGATACAAAGTGGCGACGCCCGGTTTACATTAGCAACGATATCTGCCCTTTCCCTCAGTTGCCCACCGTTATGATCACCTGTGATCCTGGTCCCAGCTCCGAACCCGCGCCCGGGAACTGGCTCACCACTATGCCCCTGAGGGACTCGTTCTTGGGCACGTAGACCACCCGACAGGAAAATCCCTCCCCCGCGAGCACTTCCCTGGCTCTATCCTCGGTCATTCCCACCACGTTGGGCACCACCGCCTTGGGTCTGACCCCCTTGCTCACCGTGAGGTAGACCACCGTGCCCTCCTTTACTGCGGCCCCGCCCATGGGAGACTGTTCCACCACGATGCCCGAGGGCGCTTGGGAAGTGTACACGTAGTTAACCGAGACCCTGAGGCCGGCCTCCCTCACAGCTGCAGTGGCCCCCGCCTCGGTCATGC
>JACVJK010000014.1 GCA_015711955.1 Actinomycetota bacterium
GTCGGAGAACACATCACCACCGGTGGGGAACATGAAATCCCGCCCGTGATACAACCTCCCGTCCGCCGTCCCCTGACCGTAAACGGCGAACTGGTTACAGGAGACGGCCGCCGCACCCGCAAAAAGGCTCTCCAACACGTCAAAGCCCATGTTGAGGGTTAGCACGTCCAACCAGTTCACGTCGTAACCCTCCGCGCGGCAGCCATCGGCCACGCCCCGCATCTCCTCTAAAAACTCCCTGGGCACCGAGTCCATGTTGGCCATAACCACAATTTGGCACAGGGGCCAGAGGAATCTGATGAGCTGCAGCACGCCATCAGGATCCAGCCCCTGGATCACTCGGGGGATCATCTCGCTCATCATGTTGAAGACGAAATCGTGGGTCATTCGGTAAACGGAGCGAGGGCAAAGCCTTCCGGTGGCGTAACCCCTTTGATAGGCATTTCCTTCCAGATAAAGAAGTTTTTTCCCTTGCTCGTTGGCGGCTAGGTAAGACCTGCCCCAAGAGGAGAGCACGGAATAGTCGTCCGATGATAGGGGGTTAGACAGCTCAAACCCTTGCCGGACCGACCCCAGTCGGACGCGGGAAGCGGTGGCGGCCAGCGGAGAAGGCACGATGGCCAAGACCAACAGGGCCACCAAGAGCGGTAGCGCAGCAAGTCTCTGTACACCCTGAACCCTCTTTCGGAAAAAGCGGAGAATTTCCATGGGATTTTCCCTCCCGAAACGGAAGACCTTTCCCCCCGGCCAAGAAGTAGACCCATCTAACAGCCCCTTTCCTCATATTCTATTTCAGATGGATGATGTTTAGCGAGTGCGAGTCACCTAAAGGAGAGGACCGTGTCTTGGAGGTATCATGGTGTTTTCCCGCGGGTCTGAGCGGGCTTATCCGCCATCCGAGCCCATTTCGCCTATGGACACCCAGAAAAAGTGGGCACATTCGGGATCATGGGTCGCTTGGCGACTTTTTCCAAAAATCGACTGCCATTGGGGTCACTGAGAAAGGTCAGAGCCGAGACCGGATGACTATGGCTTCTTCGTCTATCCGGACGATGGCTTGGTAGGGAACGAGTTGAGCGCCGTTCTCCGCTCGCCCCCTCCCGTACCTTTTCCTGAGACGGGCGAGGATCTCGTTGAACCTTTTTCCCAGGGGAAGCCATTCTGCTCCCACTTGCAGTCCTTCCAAGAAGAGCAACAGTCCTTCCCGGCGTAGGAGGACGTCGTCGACCCGGTGCAAACGGTTACCCTCCTCGTCCAGGATCTGTTTGTTCAAAACGTCTCTCCTCAAAAGCACTTTTCCCTCGGAAGACCTGACCGGGAAGTCCGGATGTTCCGATCGCAGGTGGAACGCCTCAGGGTCCCAAGTTTCCACCTCCGACCAGGGAAGCAGCAGGGTAATTCCCTCCACTGGCCGAGGCAGATGAATATCGCCCACCTTGTCGGTCCAGCCCAGGTGGACGGCGATATCGGTGATGCGAGGAGGACTCTCCCGCAACTCTACCGCCAGATCCTGAAGGTGGCCTATCAGCCTCGATCGGGAGTCGCACACTTCCCGCTTCACCAATGAAAGGAGGTTGATGAACTCGCCCCCTACCAAACAATCACCACCTCGCGCGACCTCACTTTTTCAAGCAGGGAAAAAGGTGGAGAATATCATGGCCGCGTTTATCAACAGCAAAACAACTATCATGGCCCAAGCCACCAGATTGAAGCCCCTTGAATTCACGTATTCTCCCATGATCTCCCGATCGTTCACAAGGATCATCATACATATCACGATGACTGGCAATAGTACTCCGTTGAGGGTCTGGGAGGACACCATGAGGAATATGAGCGGCATGCGGGGGATCATCACCACGAGCGCGCTCCCCACTATCAAAGCGGTGTAAATGAGGTAAAAATGCGGCGCCTCCTCATAGGGATGATCGATGCCCGCTTCCCACCCAAAGGCCTCGCAAATGGTGTAGGCAGTGGTCAAAGGCAAAATGGAAGCGGCGAAAAGGGAGGCGGATAGAAGTCCGAAGCCGAAGAGATAGGAGGCGTTCCTCCCTGCCACCGGGGCCAGGGCGGCAGCCGCTTCCTCCCCCGAGGTTATGGTTATGGCTCCCACTTGAGGGTTGTAGTAAAAAGCGGAGGCGCAGCAGATGATTATGAACATTCCCACGCCGATGGCGAAGATCACGCCGATGGCTGTGTCCATCCTCTCGTAGACCAGTTTCCCGGCGTCCAAGCCTTTGTCCACTATGGAGGACTGCTGGTAGAAGAGCATCCATGGCGCGATGGTGGTGCCTATGTTGGTCACCGCCAACACCAGGAAAGGGGTTTCCATTTTAAGGGAGGGCAGCACCAGGGCCTTGCCCACCTCTCCCCAATTCGGGCGAGCGAGAAAGGCAGAGATGATGTAGGCGACATACACCAAGGAGATCATCAGGAAAGTTTTTTCCACCCTCCGATATGTGCCCCTGACCACCAACCACCAGATGAACGCGGCCAAAGGTGGCAGAAAAATAATGGGAGGGAGGTGAAAGAGCTCCAAGGAAGCGGCAAGTCCTGCGAAGTTGGAGACGGTGTTGGCAAAATTGGTGAAAAGGAGAGCCAGCATTATGAGGGCGGTTATGCGGAGACTGAACCTTTCCCTAATGAGGGCCGCCAGCCCCTTTCCAGAAACCACGCCCAGGCGCACTACCATCTCCTGGATGATGATTAGGAAAAACCCTGTGATGGTCAGCACCCAAAGGAGGTTATATCCGTAGCGGGCCCCGGAGACGGAGTAGGTTGCGATGCCACCGGCATCGGTGTCCACCATGTTGACAATGATGCCGGGTCCCAGCACGGCCAGGAACATCATCAGTTCCCGGCGGGAAAAGAGCCTTTTCCTCTCCCCGTCGGTCCACATCACCGTCCTCCATGGGCAGCGCCGGCATGCGATTCACTTCCATCTCGAAGGACAAAAACCGAGGCGGATGTACGGCAACTGCACCGATCAGCATGGAATTCACGGGGTCGATTATATCACCGCCCATCCTCGACAGGACCCGCCGTGGCTCTTGCTAACCTGATTTTGGGAAATAGTGGAGGCATCTTCCCGCGGCGAAGCGCTGAATATCCCCAGAGAAGCATTGAACTCCAGACCCCGCGCGAGGGCTACGCCCCTTTTCCATCGATCCACAAGTCAGCCTTTTATCTGTTGGAGGGCCTTTCGCCCTTCCGTTTCACCGGCCGGAGAACCCCGGTCATGATACCTGCAGTCGATGACCCGATCCTCGGTGACGATCTTGTGGATGTGGACGTCGTGGTCGGCACAGGGCACCTTTTCCACCAGCTGGATCTCGAAGGCGGGGGCGATCAGGGCGCAGTCCTTGCGGCACTTCTCCAGAAATCGATCGTAGTAACCTCCCCCATACCCCAACCTTCCTCCGCGCAGGTCGAAGGCCACTCCGGGAACCAGTATCACGTCGATCTCCTCCGGAGGAACCGGTCTCAAGCACTCCCGGCGAGGCTCCCAGATATCGTAGTTGCCCAATTCCAGGTCTTCTTCCAGGTTCTCGACAATGGAGGCTACCATCCCTCTGGTCTCCGGCTCGGTACAGGGCACGCAAACCCGTTTTCCTTCCTTCATAGCTCTCCGGATCATGGGCAAGGTGTCCACCTCGCTGCGGAAGGATATGAAGAAAAGTAGGGTGCGGGCGGATTTGATCTCTGGAAGGGTCCATAGCCTCTGGTTGATCCTCTCAGAGAGTTCCTTTCTTTTTTCCGGGTCTATGTTGTCCCTCAGTTCCTGTATCTTTTTGCGCAGCTCTTTCTTCTTCTTGTGGATCATGCCTTTCTCCTTTCCGTTTTGCCCGTTTCATTATATAACTTTTCCCGTCCAGGCTTTTTCTGGCCGGTTCGGGGAGCGCCACTGGAGCCTCTTCGGGCCGCGCTCCCGATTCGCACAAAGACAGGGCAGAGGAAGCTCCGCAGGCCCCGGTCGAGCTGCAGGGGGAAAGGGATGAGGAAGATAGGCGTGGTTTCCGACACCCACATACCCAAAGTGGCGCCCAGCTTGCCCGCCAGGCTTCTCCGAGAGCTGGAGGGGTGTGAACTCATCCTGCACGCAGGCGACCTAGTGGATCTCATGGTGGTCGAGGAGCTGGAAAGAGTCGCTCCCACCGTCGCAGTCAGAGGAAACATGGACGGGCCGGAGGTGGCAAGATCCTTGCCGGATACCCGGGTGATCGCGATGGAGGGCGTGCGCATAGGACTGATCCACGGAGGAGGAGCTCCCCTGGGCATCGAGAAAAGGGTCATGGCCCCCTTCAGCGACGTGGGGGTGGTGGTCTACGGCCACACCCACCAGCCCAAGGTGGAACGGAAGGGGAGAGTGCTTCTGGTGAACCCGGGAACTCCTACCGATCTGCGCTTCAGCTCCCGTCTTTCCTACGCCGTGTTGGAGGTGGAGGAGGGAAAGGTAAGGGCGGAGATAAGGTATCTCGACTGAGCCAAAGCGGGTGCGAGAAATCGGCATGGGCAAGACCAAGGCATGGACCGAAAGCCTGTACCTGAAAGCGCGTGCGGGAAACGAGAACGTCCAGGTTTCATGCCCCAGCGCGTTGATCACAGGGCAGTTCGGACTTCCCAATCCTCCTGCGGTGCCCGACAAGGCGCCATGCCGAGGCTGCGCTCAATTCCATGGAAAACGACGGAGGCAACAGCGAAACTCCCGCCTTCCCGCAGATAGAAAAATGGGTTAGGGATGTGGTCTCAACCGGCCTCGCCCCAGCGGTATTCGCCCTGTTCGGAAAGGTCGAGACCGCCCACGATCACCCAGCGGGGCCCAGCTTTTTCGGGTAGAAGCCGCGTGAGGGGGTCATTGGCAGGATCGTCATACCAACGAAGATACACTTCTCCTCTTTTACGGTGGAAGTCGTCCACCTTGTATTCTGTGGTGTTGAACATCTTCTTCCCGATGTAGCGGACGCTCCCGCCGGTAATCTCCACCACCGCCTCTTTGCCGTCGTTGCTCTTCTCCTGAAGCTGGATATCCCTGAACTCGATTTCCCATTCTCGGGAATTCCACTCGTTTCGCAACTTATCCAGCTCCGCGGCGTCTATCACCATACCCTGGGGATCCCTCAAGTACTCGGGGTTGACCACCTCCAGGAAAAGGTCGAAATCCCTCCCCAGGTCGGGGTCGGGGACCGTGTTGCCCTTTTCGTCCACGGTCTTCTTCCACTCCATGGAGGCGAAAAACTTTTGCACCGCCGTTATAGGGTCTTTCCTCTGGGGATCGAACTCCCCCTTGAAAGTGGAGCCGCTCTGCCAGCCGGCACAGCCGGCCATTCCAACGGCCACCATGGAGAGCAACAAGACGACCATTGCCACCGAGGTTCTCTTCATTCGATTCCTCTTGCTCGCGGAAACCACTATCGTTGCGAAGCCCCTAGGCCTCAAGACCCTCTTTTTGGACATGACATCTTCCTTCCGATCCATTCCTTTCCGAACCCCATCGTTCGGTGGCTTTCCATAACCGTACCCCAGGAGCAAGAAAGCTCTTTTCTCTCTTCAATGGGTTTCGCGGAAAGTATATTACAAACGAAAGGTACGCGCAGCGAATCCACCTACTCCTCGATCAAGCATTCGAAAGACTTGCCGTAAACCGCTCCCTCATTCTGGCAGGGACCCCTCGAGATCCTGGGTGAGCTCCTCTTCCTGGAAGATATCCGGAAGCGGATAAGGGAGTTTCATCATCCCGTAATCGGCCACCACCCAGATGCCTTCCACCCGGATTAGTTTCACCTCCCGCGGGAACTGGGAGAAATCCACCTCGCTCTCCTCGTCTCCCAGTTCGTTCCTGCCTCGAAAGACGCCGCTGGTGAGCCTCACCACCGCCACGTCTCCCTCTTCCCTCACCAATTCCGTGCGCAGGTTCTCTACCTGGTAGCTGTCGTAATCCAAAAGAGCGCTGCGATCAGGTTCGTATTCTCCCTTCTGCGCCATCTTGTAGAGCTGGGGTTCGGTGTGTTTTAGATAGGTCATGAGGTCCAGCTCCGCCAAAGATCGGTAAAACTCCCTCACCGCTTTCTCGGGAGCACTGACCCTATCGCGGGTCAGCGAGATCCCCAGAAACACCGCCATAAGGACCGCCACCGCCAAGATGGCAAGTCCTGCCCATGGGTTAGCAAGACGCCGCCTGCGTCGAAACCGCCTTTCCGCGGTTTTCCTGTCCAAGCCCCGCCTTTCCGCTTCTCTCCGTATGCGGGCGGCCTCCCTGAGGGCCTTTCGCCGAGCCCTGGCCTTGAGGGCTTCCAGGTCCATGAGTTTCTCCCCGCAATCCTCACAGTACCTGCGGCCCTCGGGGTTGTCGAATCCACAGTTGGGGCAACGCAAAACCCGTCCTCCTCTAACTTTCCTCGACTTCCCTCATTATATTAGTTCTTCCCTCGATTGCCCTTTCATCAACCCGCGTCGGCGGCCCAAAACGATTGGCGGTGAACGGTTCCCGGCTCGCTCCTCGAAATCTGGGCCTACCGGATGGCATATTGCAAGCCCATCGGCTCCCGTGGAGGTTTGGCCGCGAAAAGAACGGGGCAAAGATATGAGGCTCGTAACCCTGAGGTGTGACCCGTACGGCAATATCAGGTCATATCAGGGCTTCCTCGCCGGTGAGCATCCGGTGGATGGCTCTTGCCGCTTTCTTCCCCGCCCCCATGGCCTCGATGACGGTGGCCGAACCGGTCACGATATCCCCGCCCGCGAAGACGTTGGGTAGGGAGGTGCGACCCGTCTCGGGGTCCACCTCTATGTAGCCCCAGCGGTTCAATCTCAATCCCGGCACGGTGGAGGGCAGGAGGGGATTGGCCCTAGTCCCGATGGCCACGATCACCAAATCGACCTCCATCTCGAACTCGGATCCCTCCACCGGTATCGGGCGCCGACGCCCGCTTTCGTCGGGCTCCCCCAGTTCCATCCGCTGGCACACCATCCCCCTCACCCATCCGTCTTTTTCAAGTATCCGCACCGGAAGGGTCAAGAACCGGAACTGGATCCCTTCTTCCTCGGCGTGGGCTATCTCCTCGGCTCGCGCGGGCATCTCCGCCCGGGAACGCCGGTAGACAATGCTCACCTCCTCCGCTCCCAGGCGCAGGGCGGTCCTGGCGCTGTCCAGGGCCACGTTTCCACCGCCTATCACCGCCACTCGCTTGCCTCGCTTGATGGGGGTGTCGTAATCGGGGAAAAGGTAGGCCTTCATCAGGTTGGAGCGGGTCAAGTATTCGTTGGCGGAATAGACCCCGTTCAGGTTCTCGCCCGGGATGCCCATGAACACGGGAAGGCCCGCCCCAATGCCTATGAACACGGCCTCGTAACCATCCCGCATGAGGTCCTGCAAGGTGAGGGTACAGCCGATCACGTGGTCCAAAAGGATCCTCACCCCCAGGCTCTGGACGTATTCCACTTCTCTCTTCACGATGGACTTAGGAAGCCGGAACTCGGGTATGCCGTACACCAAAACTCCGCCTGGGGCGTTGAGGGCCTCGAAGACCGTGACCTGGTGCCCCATCCTGGCCAGGTCACCCGCGCAAGTCAACCCAGCGGGACCGGAACCCACCACCGCTATGCGCTTCCCGGTGGGCGGCGGGAGATCCGGGGAAACGCCTCCCTTATGGGTGGCCTCCCAGTCGGCAGCAAAGCGCTCCAGCCTGCCTATGGCCACAGGCTCCCCTTTCTTTCCCAGGGTGCATTCGGCCTCACACTGGTTCTCCTGGGGGCAGACCCTCCCGCATATCGCCGGGAGGTTGTTCTTCTCCTTGATCTTGGCCGCCGCGGCGGCATGTTCTCCCTCGCGGATGAGCCTGATGAAAGCGGGTATGTCCACCTCTACCGGACAGCCAGCCACACACGGTCTCTTGCGGCACTGCAGACAACGGGAGGCCTCCCTCACCGCCTCCTCTTCGCTGTAACCGAGGGACACCTCCTCGAAGTCGCCCGTCCTTTCGCTGGGGTCCCGTTCCCGCATAGGGGTGCGGGGAAGTGAGGATGGCCTTTCTTTCCGCTGGTTCGATCTGGACACGGTTTTCCTCGCCGCCGTCGGATAGCCGTCTTGCCCCAAAAGAGGTGACAGGAGCGGAAAACTCAAGAGGGAGCCTTGAGCAATATTCGGTGGTCGAGAAAGGAGATGGATTCCACCTCCGCGTCCAGGGTCCTCTCCTCACCGATGATGTTGGTGAGGGTGACGCTTTTGCCCTCCACCTTTACGCTCACCACGTCTTCCATGATCAACTTCTCATCGGCCCCTTCCACCAAATAAGCATGGGATTCGCACATCTCGGGTTAACCTCCTTTTCCCGTTGCCTCGTCCTCTCCCCCTCTGTTCGCGAAATGGATGCTCCGGATGAGGTAGTTCCACTGACAGCCGATGCATACTTCCACCACGTGACAGGTGAAACGGGAATACTTGCTCCGGAGGCTGTGAAATATCACGTGGGTGGGAAACACCCTCCCATTGTCCTGCTCCAACTCGTCGCCGAAGACGAAGTAGAGTAGGCGCAGGTTCTCCTGGCGACAGATGGGGCATAAGGTCCTGGTGCACTCGCCCACGTTGCGGGCGATGCGGCTGATCTCCGGGTGGGCGTCGCAGACGTCCCACCGGGAGACCCGTCCCACATAGTAGTCCCTTATAAGAGCCCTGCGCATCAGGGAATAATCCACGCTGGTAGCAGTGCTTTTCATCTTCTTCCCCTCCGGATCACCATCCATTATATACCTCCCGACCGCGAGGGGATTCCGGGATGCCGTCAACTTATGGCCAAAGCGAGAGAGGTGCTGGTCGCAGAAAACGAGCCTCTTGGATCCGTGCTTACCGTTTACTCGTGATGACCTCCAAGCCCTTTTGGAATCAGGGGGCTTTGCCTTCCTGCGAACGCCCCTCCGATCGACCTTTTCAAGAGAAGCGGATTCGTGTCGCGGAGGTCACTCTGGAAGAGACGGTGAGGTTTGGGCGGGATTTCAGGGGCGAGCCGCCGTGGGTGAGCTCCTAAGTCGCCACAGGCAGATGTGGGCCTATTCCCTCATCTCACGATCCGCCTAGAGCCAGCCTTGTTTCCGGAACGGCTCAAGGCCAGGCCCCATCCCCTCAAGTCCTCTGGGGAAGACTCCCTAAACCCTCCAAATGGGATACGTCGTTCATCCTGACCAGGACCCACCCCCTGGTATCCTCCCATCGGATGGTGTTGATGGCTCCGTTGTCCTGTTCCAACTTCCAGAAGCCCGAGGTGTCGAGTCCCAAGATGATGCAGAGCAGTAAGCGGTTCACCACTTTATGGCCCACAAGCAGCACCCTCCCCCGGTGCTTGGACTTGAGTTCGTCCAATCCCCTTTCCAGCCTAACCCTCACCTCCGTCAAAGACTCCCCTCCCGGGAAGATCACTTTTCCCGGATCCTCCACCCAAAGACGAAATTCCTCCGGCCACGCTTCCCTTATCTCTTCCACTCCCTTTCCACTCCACAGCCCGTAATCCACGTCGATGAACTCGTCCAATGTGGTAACCTTGCCCCTATGGGGGGCTGCGATGTGTTGAGCGGTTTCCACCGCTCTAAGCAAGGGACTGGAATAAAACCCCTCGAAGGACAACCCGGACAAGCGCCTGCCCGCCGCCTCCGCCTGAAGCCTGCCCCTCTCGTTCAACGGGAGGTCGACGCGACCCCGAAACAGGTCTGCCCTGTTGTACTCCGTCTCACCGTGCCTTACCAGTATCAGCTCCATCTACTCCTCCGAACTCTCCTCGAACTCGACTATAATGCCGCCTTTTGTCACCTCCACCGGTAGATCGAGCTCCGTACGCTCCTCCAAAATAACATCGAGTTCGACCGCTCCCAGATGACCTTGGAAAGAACTCAGCGAAGAGGATTCGGGAGTATCCATAAGATACATTCGCCGAAGGAGAGACACAAGCTAAACCCACCGTCTCCTCGAGTCTCGCTGAGGAAAGCCCAACGTCTCGGCATAAGGACATGGCCAACCAGAAACCGGGCGGGTCCCGTCCCGCTTGAGGAAGATCCAAGAAAACCAGAAAGAACGAACTGTTTCTGACCTGTTATCGCCCTCGCCATGACCGGCAGGATTTGGGTCGATCGGCTTTTTGAAAGACCCGTCCGGATAGAAAGGGCACAGATTCGGAGAACAGAGGTCGCACGAATCGAGCAGTCGGGGAACAGAAGAGGTCAATTCCAAATAGCCTTGGTGGGGGACAGCATCAGGCGCCTGCCTTTTGGTCTGCCTCCAAGGCCTCCATGTAACCCACGATGGTGTAATAGACCGCCCGGTCGAAGTAGAGAACCACTTGGTTGTTGAGCTCCAACGCCTGGTAGAGCTCCAAATTGGTGGT
The DNA here is from genome assembly GCA_015711955.1 of Actinomycetota bacterium. Classification (GTDB taxonomy): domain Bacteria; phylum Actinomycetota; class Geothermincolia; order Geothermincolales; family RBG-13-55-18; genus JACVJK01. The sequence continues at coordinate 10,365 of JACVJK010000014.1, forward strand.
GGTAAGCCCCTCGGAGAGCACTTCCAGCCACAAGTACCTCTTGAGGAGGATAAGCGCCATGACCACCTCTTCCAGGCGGAAACCCTCGTGATACCTTCGCTGGCCCAAGTTCATGTAGAAGTGGCGTATCTCCTCCTTCTTGGTCTCGGGGCTCAGCCAGTAGCCGAGGCGCTCGTAGACGGCCATGGCCCTCTCGAAGAGTTCCTCCTCGGGGAAATGGTGATAGGTAGGAGTGTACTTAGATTGTCGAACCTCTTTGAGCCAGAGCTTGGCCACCTTGTCCGCCCTGGTCTCGATCATCTTTATGAATCTTCTGGTAAGCACTCTGTTCCTCCCGGTGGGTAACAATCCATTATCCGCCTGGAGCAAGACCGAAGTTATTATACCTTTAACTGCTCCCTTTTCAAATTTGGTGAACGATTTGGAGGTCTAACCAGTGCGACTTGGAGGAGAGCGAACCGCTCCCTTCCCCCTTTCCGGGCCGCGCCTTTCGTGAAGGCCTTTGGTTCTAACGATCACCTTCCCCAGTATCGCTTCGCTCCTTGACCCCTTTATACCTTAGCTCCCGCCTCAATAACTAACCTGACCTGCAAGCCATTTCGCTTCTTTCCCTCATGAGGATCACGACGGAGGGGTTGCACATTCGGAAGGATCCCCCCTCAGCTTGGAAAGCCCGTGAGGCAGGGCTGGGAGTATCACCCCCAGGTTCTCTCGAGCCCCAGTGGGGCTTCCCGGCAGGTTTACGATGAGGGTGTTGCCCCTTATCCCGCAGATGGCCCGGGAAAGCATGGCGTGAGGGGTCTTTTTCAGGGAAAATGCGCGCATGGCCTCCGCCATGCCCGGCACCTGCTTTTGGATGACCTTCAAGGTGGCCTCGGGGGTGATGTCTCGAGGGCTCATGCCCGTCCCCCCGGTGGTCAGGACGAGGTCCACTTTCAATTCATCGACAAAGCGCAGGAGGGCCTCGGTCACGGCCTCCAGGTCATCCGGGACCACCTCCCTTTCCGCCACTATGAAACCGCTGGATTCCAGCACCTCCTCTAAGACCTTTCCCGAAAGATCCTCCCTCTCCCCACGACTACTTCTGTCGCTCACGGTCAATATGGCGGCTAAGAAGAAGTCGGACTCCCGTCTGTCCAACGGCTGGATGACGTCTCCGGGGAAAACCTCCCCCCCTCGCAATACCCGGGCGAAGACGCCTTCTCGGGGCATTACGCAGTCACCTGCCGCGTAATATATGGCGCAGCGATCCACGCACTCCTTGCCCACTTGAGAGACCTGGAGTATAACCTGGCTGCCCACCCTCAACAGATCCCCTACCCGCAGCGACGAGAGGTCCAAACCCTCGGTGAGGATATTCTCGCCAAAATCGCCCGGCTTCAGGTCGTCGAGCCCTTTTTTCCTCATCTCATCCACGCTCTCCTCAGCCAGGAGGCTGACCTGGCGGTGGGCGAAACCGGCGTGGGCGTCTCCCTCAATCCCCCACCTTGGCAAAAGGCGAGCCGATGGCACCTCCCTCTTCTGCTCGTGCTTGCGGTCGCTCACGCAAACCGCCTTCACCCTGCCCGCCGGAGGCATCCTCAACTCCCTCCTTCTGGGGTTTTAATGGACTCGGAACCCTTCGGCGCGAGGTAACCGCCATCCAATGGTCGCGCGGGAGTCTCTTCCCTCACGAAGTGGCCGGATCTGCCCCCACTCTTTTCCAGAAGGGAGACCTCGGTTATGCGCATGGCGCGATCCACCGACTTGCCCATGTCGTACACGGTCAGGGCGGCAATGGCCGCTCCTACCAAGGCCTCCATCTCCACTCCCGTGCGATCGGCGGTACGAACGGTCACGGTTATGATGATGGAGGGGTTTTCGGGATCCGCCTCCACTTCCACCTCCAACCCCGTCAGGGGGATAGGATGACACAAGGGAATAAGTTCCGGGGCCTTCTTGGCCCCCATGATACCCGCGATCCTGGCCACCGAAAACACGTCTCCCTTCTCGAGACCTGCCCCGAGCATCAGCTCCAAGGTCTCGCGGTTCATGGTCACCACCGCCCTGGCCCTGGCCATCCTGGCGCTGATCTCCTTTTCGGTGACGTCCACCATTCTCACCTCGCCACCGGCAGTCAGGTGGGTGAGTCGGGGTTCCCCGTTCTGTGGGTCCATGACGTCTCCTCCGAAGCCCCTTTCCTTCGAAGCCCTTTCCCCATCGGGCCTCACTGCGATCTATGGGAGATAGCCGTCGCATCTCCCCCCACTGGGCCCTAACGAGGACTTCAGGCGCCGCAAGCCATTCTTCGTGGTAAAGTGCGGGACCTACCCACCTACCTGATACATGGCCCTCCGGGGGCTTGCCTCCTGGTCCCGCCCTCTCTTTTTTGCCTTAAGACAGGACCTTATGGATCCAAGTATATCCTCGTCACTGGCTCCGGAACGCAGAAGGGATTTCACATCCACTTCCCCGGGGGAGAAAAGGCAGGCCTTTAGTTTTCCGTCGGCCGTGATGCGCAACCGGTTGCATTCACCACAGATGTGGGAGCTCATGGGAGATATGAACCCCAAGGTTCCCCGGGAACCAGGAAGGCGGAAATAGATGGCGGGCCCGGCACCAGCTGGAGGGGGTGCCTCCTTCAAAGGTCCCAGGGCCTCCAGCCTCCTTCTTACCCTATCGGAAGGGACGTAAAGTTGGGGGTCGCAAGCCCCGCAGGGGCTCATGTACTCGATGAACCTCACGTGGACGGGAAGGCGGCAGACCAGCTCTACGAAGCCCTCCACCTCCTCGTTTACGTGCTTCAAAGTGACCACGTTCACCTTCACCGGCTCGAGCCCTTCATCCAGCGCCGCCTCCAGTCCCTCCAGGGCTGCCTTGAGTTCTCCCCCCCTGGTGATGGATCGGTACTTGTCGGGGTCCAACGAATCCACGCTTATGTTCACCCTCTTGAGTCCCGCCCTGCGCAAATCGGCGGCATATTGCGCCAGGAGGGTGCCATTGGTGGTAAGGGACAGGTCCAGGTGAGGGTATCTTCCGGCTATCTCTTCCACCAGGTAGACAAACCCCTTCCTCAATAGTGGCTCCCCTCCCGTGAGGCGTACCTTGCTTATACCCGCCCGAGCTGCCACGCCCACGAAACGCAATATCTCCTCATAGGAGAGGATCTCCTGGTGAGGCAACCTGGGCGCGCCATCCGAAGGCATGCAGTAGATGCAGCGCAGATTGCAACGGTCGGTGACGGAGACCCTCACGTAATCCACCCGGCGGGAATGACGGTCTCGAAGCAACGACGCCTCCAGTTGGTCTAACCTTTTAACTTTTATAATCTATTGATGGTCTTTCTGCACGGTCCTCTGTCGGTAGAATTTTGCGTGCCCAAGACCTTCGAGCACAGTTCAAGTCTATCCAAAAGAAAGGCTCAGGGCCATGAGGGCTTTGAGGGCCATCGTCATGGCAATGCCGGCTATTAATTGGGGCCAAGACGGACGTGCGCATCAATGGTCCCTGAACACGGCTTGAAACCGACCATGCCCATGTCAAAGTCGAACGGGCGCTCAACCGCATGTCTTGAAAACTGAAACCACGTCATCGGCCATGAAAGGTACCGCTGGGTTAAAGTACACTTTTGGAACCGATCATAGGTACCGATAAATTCAATGGATGAGGTGGAGAGCCCGGTTAAAGCCATGGGGGGAAACACGAAGGCCAAGAATGAGATCTCGCTGGGCGGGCAAGGATTGGGCCTTAAACCGAGGGTGATGATGGCCCTCATCATAGCCTTGACGCCCTTCTTCCTGCTCCTCGAGCTATACCTGCTGGAGAGGAAGGCTGAGGCTGAGGACGCAGCCCGCCAATCGGCCAAAAGTATTCTCTCGATCATCGTCGAGCGCTATCGGGACCAGCTAGAACTGGCAGGGGAAACGCTTTTCCTCATCTCCCGCGCCGAGGAGGTCAAGACCGGACGTTGGAATCGGGTGCGAGCGCTGTTAAAGGAGATCCATCTGGATCGGCCCCAGTTCGACGACCTGGGGGTGCTGGACCCCAAGGGCAACCTTTTGGTGAGCGCTGTCCCTCCCCCTAGTCCCCTTAACGTGGCGGACAGGGAGTACTTCAAGAGGGCTTTGTCCACCCGTCGGCTAGTGGTGAGCGGTTTTCTCGAGAGCAGGCTCACCGGCAACCGTATAATCATGTTCGCCTTGCCGGTAACGGACGAATTTGGCGCCGTGAAGATGGTCCTCGTGGCTCCCCTGAACTTGGACTTCTTGAACCGTATGTTTTCCGAGTTGGACCTACCTCGAGGCTGCGAGGTCATGGTGACCGATGCGGATGGGGTGGTATTGATCCACCAAACTTCGGGAAAGGACGTAGTCGGGAGGGAGGTAAAGGACGAGGAGTTGAAAAACCACCTAAAGAAGTCCAAGGCAGGCAGCGAACTGAGGACTTCCGGCGGAAAAATCTACTTTCTGGCCCAATTGGAATACCCCAACGTTGGAGCCAATGTGTTTCATCTCGTACTCGGATACCGTGAGGAGGACATATTCGGGCCCGCCCGGTCCGACTTCATCCGCAACCTGATCGTGCTCTCCCTGGTCACCTTGACGGTTTTCCTGTTCGCCATAATCTATCTGGACCGCACGGTGTTGAGGCCTTTGAAGAGGCTGGTGGAAGTGGTGGAGCGCACCGGAGAAGAGCTGCCGGAAAGAGAACAAGTCAGGGAGTTGGTGAGCGGGGGATTCGGGGAGATAAAGACGCTCGGCAAGTCCTTCATGGAAATGCTGGAGAGGATCAGTGCCCGCGAGGTAGAAAGGGACCGGGCCCTAGAGAGGGCCGAAAGGCTGGGTAGGTTCTACGCCATGCTCTCCTCCACCAACAGGGCCATAGTCCACTCCCGGGACGAGTCCGAGCTTCTGCTGCTCATCTGTAAAACCGTGGTGGAGGAGGGGGGTTTCCTTTTGGCCTGGGTGGGCCGCCTGGAGGAGAGGGAGGGACGGGTGGAGGTGTTGGCAGGACACGGTGCTATAGGGTATCTAAGCTCCCTCAACATAAAGGTCTGGGAGGGCGAGGAGTCAAGAGGACCCACCGGCACCGCCCTGCGGGAGGGAAGGCCTGTGGTCTGCCACGACATTGCCACCGACCCGCTGATGGCCCCTTGGCGGGAGAGGGCCCTGGCTTTCGGTTTCCGGTCTTCCTGCGCACTTCCCCTAAGGAGGAAGGGCAGGGTTTGGGGTACCCTGAACGTTTACTCCGCCCAGCCGGGATATTTCAACGAGGAGGAGATCGCCATCCTCGAGGAGATGGCGGAGGACCTTTCCTATGCCCTGGGAGCCCTCGACGAGGAGGAGGCGAGGAAAAGGGGGGAGGAGAACCTTCGCTTGATGGTGCAGACGTTACTTAACCTGGGACCAGAGCCAACGAGTAACGTGGAGATGATACTCGACCTCTCCCTCAAAGTCATAGATGCTTCCTTGGCAAAATACCTGCGAAGAAAGAACGACCGTTATTCTCTGGTGGCGGTTTCCTCCGTCATGGATGGCTACTCTCCCACTGACCAAGTCATGGACGCTTCCCTCGTGGAATCGAGGTTGCTTTGGCATAACGGGATGGTTTCCGAATCCTTGGGAAAGGAAGAGCTCATGGCCCAGGACCCGGACATAGAGAGGTGGGGCCTAAAGTCCCTTCTAGGTTTCCCCGTCTTCATCCGAGGGGACATTCAAGGGGTTCTCTGTCTTTACCGCAAAGAGGAGAGGGAATTCAGCCGGGACGAAGTTGATCTGGCGGGCATGCTGGCCAAGACCATCTCGGTGGAAGAGGAAAGGTGGGAACACGAGGAATCTATCAGGGACTTCCTGGAGATCGCCAGCCACGAGCTACGACATCCCATCACCGTGCTAAAAGGCTATTCCCTCACCCTTCTTAAACACGGGGATCGCCTGGCGAAAGAGGAGATCGAGGAGATCTTCCGGGAGATAAGCAGCAGCGCAGATCGCATGGATGTCCAGCTCAGGGACCTCCTGGACTTGGGACGGGTGGAACGTTTGGGCGTCAACCCTGCACGGGAGAAAGTCAGGGTGGAGGAACTGGTGAGAGGGGCTGTGGAGGAGACCTCGGAACGCCATCGCGGCAGAGAGTTCCGCTTTCAGATGGAGTCGGAGGAGCTTACGGGTTGGTTGGACCCCCGCATGACCAAACAGATCCTGATCTTTCTCTTGGACAACGCTTGCAAGTTCTCCCCGCCGGAAACCCCGGTGGAAGTTTCCGTGGCTTACCGAGAGGGAGAATTACAGTTCTCGGTCCTGGACCGGGGCAGAGGCATCCCCGAATGGGACCGAGAGAGGATATTTGAAAGGTTCTACCAGGTAGAGGAGGTAATCCACCATTCTACCCCCGGCCTGGGCCTGGGACTTTACCTGGCCAAGAGGCTTGTGGAGGCCCAAGGCGGGAGGATCTGGTGCCTTCCCCGGGAAGGAGGCGGCTCCGTGTTCACCTTCGCCTTACCCCAAGAGGCGGCCGCAAAAGGGATGGAACAGCAAAAAACGGTACCCCTACGAGATCAAGAGACACCTTGAACGGAGTGCACTTTACGTAAAGTCGGGGAAAAGGTAACAGGGCTGAGAACAGGCAGGTCAACCGGAAACCGGCGCAAAAGGGCGAATCACCCCGCCGGCTCACAGACACCGATGCTCCCACCCGGCCATGATGACGGAGTGCCCCTCCTCCCTCGAGTGGCTTATCCGGCTTTTGGATCGGGGAATCTTATAATCTTGTTGACGACATGAGGAGTACGTGCAAGTCCAACCCCTTGACTCGCACTGCCTGCGGCAAAGGCGGAGGGGAGGCTCGTGACCTGGCTCGCGGAAGGCGATCAGGCTCGTTAAACCCATAGAGCGACCTCAGATACTGCTTGGTCGTGTGAGGTTATGCTTTGAGTAATTGACTCTCTCGGTTATGGAGCATGAAGCGGTGGAGAGCGGAAAGGAATCCATCCAGAGAGAGAAAAGGAGCGCAGGCCTTCGCAAGGCCGCTTTACTGATACTCGCCAGCAACTCGCTTCTGGTGGTGATAAAGGCCCTGGGAGGTTTTATCGGAAACAGCCAAGCCATGTTGGCCGACGCGGCCAACAGCCTGGGTGACGTATTTACCAGTGCCCTATTGATCGTGGGCTTGGCTTGGGCCTCACGCCCCGTGGATCACGATCACCATTACGGGCACGGTAGGGTGGAAGACTTGATGGCCAACTTGGTGGGGGTCTTTCTCACCGCCTTTGGCCCTTATCTTCTATACCGGGCAGTCGGATCGGCTTGGAGGGGGAAGTTCCCGAGACCCAACGCCCTGGCCGCGGGTCTGGCCGTCACCAACTGCGTGCTCAAATCCGGTATGTGGGGCTTCGCTTACTCGGTGGGGAGGAGGCTGAGGAGCCCCGCCATGCGGGCGGTGGCCACCGACTTCCTCTCCGACGTGCTCATCTCCCTGGCTATTGTGGGAGGCGTCATCGGCGCCGTTATCCGTTGGCCATATCTGGACACCGTCCTCTCGGTGCCCGTGGCCATCATGGTGACCTTTTTCGGGGTTAGGCTCTACCGCAAATCGGTGCACGTCCTGATGGACGGCGTCCCCCCATCCGAATTGGTGGAAAAGGCGGCGAGTTTGGCCGAGCGTGTCCCCGGCGTGGGAAGGGTTCACGCCATCCGAGGCAGGCAATCCGGTGGGGAGACCCTTTTAGACGTGGACATCGAAGTGGACCCCCATCTCACCGTGGACCAGGGTCACGACATCGCCCACGCGGTGGAGAGAGCGATCCTCGAATTCATGGAGGAGGTGGCCTCGGTGAACGTACACGTCAACCCCTTTCCCCACAGCCATCTGGAACCACAAGAGGAAGAAGATGAAGGTCCCCCGGAAAGGAGCCCTTCATGAATTTTCCGGCAAAAGCAGTGAATCCGGCAAAAGCAGTGAAAGCCCCCGTTCCGCCTGCCCAATGCCAAAAACCGCAAAGGAAGGCGATCCATGCGCGGGGAAGACTCGCTTTGCACGAGGAAGCCATGAAGGTCGAAGGCCTCGGCCTCGTTGGCGGAGGCCAGCGCGATCGAAAAAGACACGACTGCGTAAGGCCATGACGTTTTGTCCTACCCCCTGAGAAGACCCCCGACCCAAAGCCGATGGCAAAGCCATGGGGTGGGTGGACGAAAGTCACTGAGTGGGTGGGCGAGAGGTCGCGAGGATCGTTAGCAGATGCCCTTCTTCGTCATCTTTCCGGGGCGTCTGAAGTGAGGATACCCCCATAAGCCCTCAAAATGTAAAGGTCACCTTTTCGGCGGTAAGTTCCCAGGTTAATCGCCGGGCCCTCATTTTCATGGCCTTGGTCGAGGGTACCTTTCGGTGACCCGGCGATCAGGCCCGGGCAATAAATATCCTCGCCAGGAAAGCGACCTCTCGCGCGGTCCTTTTGAGTAAGTCGAAGGATTCCTCCATGCACTCCTTCAGGGAACACGGCCCGGGCGCTATGGAGAAGGCAGCCGTGAGCCCCCTCTCCCTCAGTGAAAAGGCGCCCTCGGTCACCATCCCAGCCAAGGCGACCACCGGGATGTCCCTCTTACCCGCCTCCTCCACCACAGTGACCACGGTCTTGCCAAAGCCGGTCTGCTCGTCCAGCTTTCCCTCGCCGGTGAGGACCATGTCCGCCTCCTCGAGCATCTGATAGAAGCCAGTGAGCTCCATGACCAATCGAGCCCCAGGCAACGCCTTTGCCCCCAGGAAGGCCATGAGCCCGAACCCGAGGCCCCCCGCCGCACCGGAGCCGGGCCTGTCCTCCAGCCCGGGCACCACATCCCGAGCTGTGACCTGGGCCAGTCGGGCCAGGGCGTCCTCCAATATCCGCACCTCTTCCGGGCTGGCACCCTTCTGGGGTCCGTAGACGGCGCTGGCCCCTTTCTCTCCCAGTAGTGGGTTTGCCACGTCGCAGGCAACCGCGATACGGGCTTCTCTGATCCTGGAATCGAGATGGGAGAGGTCGATCCTCTCGAGTTCGGTGAGCGGTGCCCCGCCGTCAGGGATCTCCACCCCTCCTTTGCCCAAGAACCTCGCTCCCAAAGCCCTGGCCATGCCCGTGCCCCCATCGTTGGTGGCACTTCCCCCTACCGCCACTATGATGTCCCGGTACCCCATGTCCAAGGCGTGGGATATCAACTCTCCCGTGCCTCGGGTGGTGGCCAGCAGGGGGTTCCTGCGCCCTGGAGGTACCAGCTGCAAGCCAGAGGCCTGTGCCATCTCCACTACGACGGTGCGGCCGTCTCCCAACACCCCCAGCAGGGCTTTGACCGGTTCCCCCAAAGGCCCCGTCACCTCAAAGGGTATAGTCTTTCCCCCCGTGGCTTTCACCAGCACCTCCATGGTCCCCTCCCCTCCATCGGCGAGAGGCCGCAGCAAGGTTTCCAGGCCCGGCCATCCCTCGGCCAAACCTTCCGCCATGGCGCGCGCGGCCTCCTGGGCCGAAAGGGAACCTTTGAACTTGTCCGGTGCCACGAGGACCTTCAACGCGTCTTCCTCTCCCTGCGAAACGCTAAATTCTTGGAGCGGCTTGGCCCTCCCGCTATTCGAAAACTTCCATCGGCGTGGAGCGTGAACCCCAGGAACTTAATACGGGTCGCGGGTGAAGGAAAGGCGGCGGGAGGCCTCTTCCTCCTCGAGGTATTGGGAAAGACGGGAAAGCAGTAGGTTCCAGTCGACCTGATGTCCATCGAACTCGGGTCCGTCCACACAGGCGAATTTGGTGGACCCTCCCACCTCCACCCGGCAAGTCCCGCACATTCCCGTGCCGTCCAACATGATGGAGTTAAGGCTCACCCGGGTGGGTATTCCCATCTCCCGGGTAACGGCGGATGCGTACTTCATCATGATCGCTGGCCCTATGGCTATGACCAGGTCCGCTCCCTCATTCTTGAGAAACTCCTCCAGCGCCCAGGTCACCCTGCCCTGAAAACCTCGGGATCCGTCATCGGTGGACAGCAGCAGCTCGTCCACCACCTCCGCCATCTCCTCCTCGAGTATAAGCAGCTCGGCGGTGCGTGCCCCCAGGATCCCGGTGACCCTGTTTCCCGCTCTTTTGAGCTCTCTACATATAGGGAAAAGGGCTGCTATGCCCACCCCCCCTCCAACGCAGACCACGTGCCCGTACCGTTCCACCGGGGTGGGCTTTCCCAAAGGCCCCACCAAGTCCAGGACACCATCGCCCACCCCCAGTCGACTCAACTTCCAGGTGGAGCGCCCTACCACTTGGAAAACCAGCCTTATCCATCCCTCTTGATCCGACCAGTCACAGAGGGTCAGGGGAAACCTCTCCCCCTTCTCGTCCACCCGCAGGATAACGAACTGACCCGCCTTGGCATGGGAAGCTATGTTCCCCGCAGCGAAATGTAAAGAATAGATGTCGTCGGCCAGCTTTTTCTTCTCCAGAATGGGGTACATCATCCCTCCATGCCCAACTCCTGCACCAGCCTCTCCTTAATCGCCCTGATCTCTCCCACGAACTTCGGATCGGTGTCGTAGGGACTCACGCCCTCCAGGTCTGAGCGGCGGATCTCGGGATTATAGGATATGGATCCCAGAACCGTGAATTCGGAGAGGTGCTTCAACATTGCCTCCTCCTCTTCTTTGCTCTGGATCTTGTTGAGCACCACGAAAAGGCGGGGGACCTTCAGGTCTGAGGCCAGCCTTTTTATGGCCTGCGCGGTTTGCACGCTGCGCATCCCGGGCTCTATCACCACTATCATGGCGTCTACCGCCCCTGCGGTGCCTCTGCCCAAGTGCTCCAGGCCTGCCTCCATGTCCATGATCACCACGTCCTTGCGGGCCAGAAGGAGGTGTTGAAGGAGGGCCTTGAGCATCACTGACTCGGGACACACGCATCCTCCCCCGCCCTCCTTCACCGTGCCCATGACCAACAACCTGACCCCTTTGTGAACCCTGGACAGGGCATCGGGCAGGTCATCCACCTTGGGGTTCATCTTGAAGAAGGTGCCGTAGGTACCCGGTTTGGACCCCGTCCTCTCCGCCACCAATTCCTTCATGTCGGCGATGGGGACCACTCCCTCCATCTCTTCTGGGCTTATGCCGATGCTGGAGGCAAGATTGGCATCGGGGTCGGCGTCCACCGCCAGCACATTATATCCCTCTTCCGCCAACAAACGAGCCAATCCGCCGGCCAGCGTGGTCTTTCCCACTCCTCCCTTTCCAGTGATGGCGATTTTCAAGTCGACCTCCCCCTTTTATACCGCCGGGACGACTCCCTACCAGCAAGTGGGATTATACAACAGCGCAATCCCAGTGCTTGCTGACATAGAGTCGCGGCACCCCCGGACTTCGCATCCGGCCCACGTCTTCACGGGAATGTTCACGGGCTCCCGCGGCGCCCCGATAAGACCTCAACCTATTGGGCGTCGTATCCCTTCCCAGCGCGCGAAAACTCGACGGCCAAAAGACATGTGCCCGTTCTTTCAGCGGACTTTTCTTTCCGGAGCGCAAATCCCCAGAGCGCGAATTCCGCGCTAAAGGTCTCCTGTGCCGGAGTCCTCGATGGGCGGCCCTCGTGATGGGATCGTGGACCTGCTCGACGGTGTCCTCGCTTCAGTGGTTTATCGTTGTATAATTCCCTTATATTTCCACCTTTCTCTCCGGCTTGTCCGGACCCGAGCCTCACTGCGGGAAAAAGAACGCACGGCATCGCTCTTGGGGAGGAAGGAGATGACGGGCACGCAAGGCCGTAGATACCTGGTGGTGGTGAACCCGGTCTCGAGAGGGGGCAAGGCCCAGCGAGAGGGCTTCTGGCTCATCGACCGGCTGCGCCGGATGAAGGTGGACTATGAAGCCCTGTTCACGGAAAAAGCGGGGCACGCCGAGGAGATGGTGACCAAATGGGCGGAGGACTTCGACGTGGTGGTGTCGGTAGCCGGCGACGGGACCACCAACGAGATCATAAACGGTATCATGAAAGTCCCCAACTCCGACCTCAAGCTTGCCATGTTCCCGGCGGGCACCGCCGACGACTTCGCCTGCAACGTGGGCTACGACAGGAAAGACCGGGAAAAGGCGCTTCGCGCCATCTTGGGCGACACCTACCGTACCATCGACCTCATAAAGTACGACGACCGCTACGCCGCGGTCACCTTCGGGTTGGGAGTGGACTCGGAGATCGCCGCCGGGGCCTACCGCTGGAAGAGGTTTCGCATACCAGCCTACTTCTACAGCGGTTTGAGGATATGCTTCTTCGAGCCCGACAAGAAATATCACGTTCGCTTCCAATACGACGGTCAAGTGTTCGATGGATGGGTTATCTTGGCCATACTCTGCAACGCCCCCCTCTTCGGGAGGTACATCAAGATACACCCGGAAGCCAAGATGAATGACGGGGTGCTGGGGCTCACTATAGGCCGGGCCATGCCCAACCTTTACGGCTTGGTGCTCTTCGCCTTCGCTTGCATGGGAGGAAGGCACGGATTCTCCAGGAAGATCTCATTTCACCAGGTAAGAAGGATGAAAGTGGAGTGTTTGACCGACACTTATGCCCAGATAGACGGCGAGGTCCACCGTTTTGAGGCGGGAAGGGTCATCGACTTGAGGGTGGTTCCCAGAGCGCTTAAGGTCCTGGTGCCGCCCGAGTCCATGGACGATCCCCGGCTCCCCTTCGTGAGGATAGACGAGATACCCGAGCCGGTGCAGCTGCGCCTCATCACCAGGAGAGACGAGGTAGCGGCAGAGTTGGAAGAAATATCCAGGAGAGTCAAGGCCAAGGCGGAACAGATGTGGAACGACTCACGTTTTCGTCGCTGGATAATAAGGGAAGAGCGCAAGCTGGAACGGAGGAGGAGACGAGGGGGTATCTGACGGGGTCTTGGCTCAGCGCTTGATCTTCCTCTTCAAACCCAGATTCGGAACTGACATGTCTCAACCCAATCGTGAACGGATGACCAAACTTCCCTTGACATACCACAATCCTTCTGTTAACTTAAAGCCACGGGTGGGGAACATAAATATAGGCAGAAAGTCAAGCCCCGCCCGGGGCTTTTAAAATTGGAACCTTGAAAATGGCCCTACGCTATTAGCTGCCGGCCAACCCCATATGCCCTATGCACAGAGAGATCACCACATTCCACCCCCTGAATAGCCCTATCCGCCGGTAGCTAATAGCTTCCTTTTAGAAGAGGAGGCGCGCCAGCGCCTCCTCTCCTTTTACAGCCCCCAATCGTCGAGCAAATCGGTTTGGCCCGGAGAGGGGAACGGTAAATTCCCAGATGCCGTAAGGATCGGTACTTGTCGTCCGACGGGGGGGAGGGAACGGAGCGTGTCATTCACCTCACCGCTGAGCCCCGGATCGGTGATGGGACGGACAACGCGCCGTAAAGGCCTGCCATCATCGAGTTGAGCGCTCCGACAACGCTTGAATTATCTCTATCACATCCGTGCAGAACCTTCCTAAAATCGAAATTTCGACCAGGTTCTAAATCAACGTGGCTGAGCCCGCGCCTCGGAACCTCGGGCTCCGGACGCACTAAAATTTAGCGCCCTGTTGATCGCGATTAGGGGTCTTGACATGGATCGCCATAACCCCGAGCGTCCCTTAGCAGGTTCCCGATAGAGGAACTTTCCGTCAAATAACGACCTCGGCAGGTTCGCAGGGAGAGAAAAGAGAGCGTGAACTCTATGTCCTTACAAGGAAAGCCTTTACCGCCCGGAGGGAACACCCCCAGGGCCTGGCCGTAGCAGCCGGTGCAAACGGTGATAAATAGCGGAAATGTCCCGTGTTCCTGCCTTTCATACCTGGAACGAACGGGCGAGGAATCCCGGAATCAACATAGTCCGCACCTCGCCGCCCGGAGGGAACACCCCCAGGGCCTGGCCGTAGCAGCCGGTGCAAACGGTGATAAGTAAATCCGTTTTCACCCCCTTTTCCAAATGTCTCAACCCCTCCTCGGTGAAACAGCATCGAGGCGCAGGGATCCTGTTTACCTCCATATCGGGGAACCGTTCCAAGATGCCGTCTGCCGCCTCCAGGTCCATGGGCACATTGGCCAGCTTGCGATGGAGTCGGTAGCATCCGGCGTAATAGTCGATGGAGCGGGGGAGGTTCGACGGCTTGCCGAGTCTTCCGCCCTCCAAGAGCTCCAATAGGACGCGGGGATAGAAAACGATGTCCTCGTCAGGGAAAGCGTGGCGGTAAAGGGGATAGCAAGGCGAGCACAGGATCACCAGCCTCCTGGCCCCCAAGCCGCGGGCTCTCTTCAAGTTCTCGGAAAGGAATTGCCGGGAAATACGACGGCATTCTTCCAAGGAGGACTCGTCCCGGGCTGCGATGGCGGGACGAAATAGATAGTTACCACAGCAGTACTCCCGGGAGAGCAGGGTCAGGGAAAGCCCCCCTCTTTCCATGAGCCTGGCCAAGTTGAGCACCTCATCCGGGAGCAGGTGGATGACCTGACAGCCGGTAATTATCACGTTTTCCGCTGGTTGATCCACCGGGAGCTCCAGACGGGACAGGGCCTCTTTTCGGGAAGGAAGTCCGGGGAAAGCCTGACCGGTCTCCCATATGGTGTTCACCATGCCCTGATCTATCAAGGGATTCATCGACCTTTCTCCTCTCATGTCTAACGCTGGCCAGGAAACTCGAGGTCTCATGCCTCGAGTACAAGACCATAACTTGCCCTGCTTTCCCCTTGCCGCTAAACCATCTTTTATATAAGAAATTTTAAAACCTCTAAATACCAGTATTTAGCAGCTTTTATGTCAGGAGACATGACATGGATCAAGCCCGTGCCCGTTGTATACCGTCAAGGGCTTTTTAGTGCTGTGTGCTCACTGCAGCAAGCCACGCCCCGCTACTCTCACGCCTAATCCGAACATCTACCCATAAGGGCTCAAAACATCGATATCCCTTCTCGCTTATTCTTTTCATATGTCTCACTACGTTTCTCGGCCCCGGTTGCCCCTCGCCTCCGCATTTCCCCAGCTCGTCGCCGGCATCATTGGATGAGAGGTCATCAATAGATTTTGAAAAAAGATGGGGGTCCATCATGCCTTCTACCCGTGACACTGCTCGCCCAGCACCGGCGACCGTGGTTCACACACAAGCCCTCAAGGGAACATTTCGACCTGCTTGTCGCCAACGTCCCGATCCGAAACGAGGCTGAGTTCTTTTCTGTAAGAAGCGAGGCGAAGAAGTGACGGGCGATAGGGCTCAGGCTTTGCCAACTCGGGAACTCCGCACGGCGGCTCAGGTTTTCCTGCGCAGTGAAGATGACAGTTAGCGGTGCAGCCCTCGAGGGACTTGAATAATCCTCCATCAACCCTCACGGAGAAGGGCATGGGAAAGGCCTCGCAGTGAGGAAGGCCAGGGGAATCGCCCTCTCCCGGGGGTAACTCCTGACAAACTGCGTAAGTGAGGCCTGCGGCCTCGGCGATGGCTCTAAGCTCCGCGTGGATCTCCCGACGCAGGGAAAGGGGAAGCATCATGCCGCAAGAGGTAGGGCCCCGTTCAAAACGGTATGAGCTTGCCATCCTGGCCCCAGCTCCGGGACGGGCCGATCCGGCGACTAGGGCTAATCGGCGCAAGGCACCGGGGGAAAGCCTTCCGGTGGATGCCACCACGTGTCCCGCCCCCCTTCTTGCCGCCTCCTCTATCACCTCCCTGACTGCATCCGCCCAGGCCTCGCCGAACAACGCCTCGTACAAGGGGTATATGACCGGATCCAGCCTAAGAACCGCTGGAAACCCGTTCCTCTTCGCCCACTCCAGGGAGGCCATCCTCGCCTCGAACGGTGGGGCTTGTGGGGAAACCAACTCGAGATACTCGGGAGGGCCTTCCACGGTAACCTCGAGAAAGAAATTTCCTCGACCGGGAAATCCCTTCACGCCTTCAAGGAAAGAGGGGTCGCCCTTCGTGATAAGGTGAAAATTCACTCCCCTTCTGACCAGATTCCCCACCAAGAAAAAGACCGCTTTCTTCAGGGCAGGAACCTTCTGGCAAGGGTCGGTAACGTTGGAAATGCAAACCGGAGGGCATAGCCGAAGCGTTTCTAATTCCTTCTCAACCACTTCACCTATATTAGAATATATTTCCATCACGCCTTCGCCTCTTCGGGAATAAACCGCGTCCCGGGCGTAGCAGTAAAGGCAGGAGTGGAGGCAATGATCTTTGCCGGGCGGGGTGACGTTCACTATCCATTTATGATAGCACTTCCTCCCAGGCCCGGAATAGGGGAAATCGTGAAGAGTGGGGCTCTTCCTCTTAATTTCCAGAATATCCCACATGACAACGAGTGCCTCCTCCTCGATGGTGCAGGAACTTGCCCCAAAGTTACCTGCCGGTATTTTTTCAAAGCCGCTTCTAAGCGACCGACAAAGGTTGCCATATGCCTCCTCGGATTAATATAATATCGCCGAGCGGAAGGGTCTAATATAATGAACACGGTAATGCATGCAGTCATCTACGCCCAAATGAACGACGATCTCCACGTCTTCAGCAACCCGGGGACGGAAGTCCTCTTCGCATATTTTACGGTGGCAGTGACCAGGTAAGCGGGCGCTACGGTAGGCGCCCTTTTGGTTTGAAGGAGGGAAGATATGGCCAGGGAACTGCAAGAGGTCTACTTGATCGACGCGTGCAGGGTGCCCTTCGGCAAAGCGAGGCCGGACGGAGCCTACGCCCAGACCCGCGCCGACGACATGGTGGTCAAGGTGATCCGCTCCCTTCTGGAGCGCAACCCCCAGATCCCCAAGGACAGGATCGATGACAACATCTGGGCCGCGTCCACCCAATGGGGAGACCAGGGGCTCACCTTGGGCAGGACCACCGTGGTGCTGTCCGGACTTCCGGTATCGGTTCCCGGTTGCTCGGTGGACCGCATGTGCGCTGGCGCCCTCACCAGCGCCTGTTTCGGCGCCTCCGAGATCCAGGTGGGGGCGGCGGACATCGTGATCGCTGGCGGGGTGGAGCACATGTTCCGGCATCCCATGGGCCAAGGAGCCGATCCCAACCCCCGCTTTCTCGCCGAGAGGCTGGTGGACCAGAGCGCCCTCAACATGGGCATGACCGCCGAGAACCTGCACGACCTCTATCCAGACATAACCAAGGACATGTGCGACGAGTACGCCTACCTGAGCCAGATGAAGGCCAAAAAGGCCCTCGAGGAGGGCAAGCTGGCCAAGATGATCGTCCCCATGACGGTCTGGACGGGCAACGGCTGGAAAGTGGTGGACAAGGACGAGCAGCCCCGGCCCGATACCACCCTGGAAGGGATGAAGAACCTGCGCACTCCCTTCCGGGTCAAGGGTAGGGTGACCGCGGCCAACGCGTCGGGTCTAAACGACGGTGCCGCAGGCGTGATACTGGCCTCCGAGAAAGCCGTGAACGAGTTCGGTCTCAAGCCCAAGATGAGGCTGGTTCAGTATGCATTTGCTGGCGTGAAACCCGAGATCATGGGACTGGGGCCTGTGCCCGCCACCAAAAAGGTGCTGGAGAAAGCGGGCTTGAAGTTCGACGACCTGGACGTCATCGAGCTCAACGAGGCCTTTGCCGTGCAGTGCGTGGTCTTCATGAAGGAGTTCGGGATGAAGCTGGTGGACGATCCCCGGCTCAACCCCTGGGGCGGCGCCATAGCCTACGGCCATCCCCTGGCCTCTTCCGGAGCGCGTCTCCTGGCCCATCTGGCCTTCTGGTTCGAGGAGCACCCGGAGGCCAAGTACGGGCTGGCCACCCTCTGCGTGGGGCTCGGCCAAGGCGGTTCCATGATCTGGGAGAACGTCCAGCGCTGAAACGGCAGCGTGCGGCGCTAATACGGAAAGGAGGTCTGAAATGCCTGAGGAGCTGGTCACCTACTTCAAGGATACCTATTTTGACTCGCCGGTTGGTAAGATCGCCATCGTTACCATGGACAACGGCGAGGATTACAAGAAGCCCAACACCTTTGGTTTCGGGGCCATGCAGAGCCTCAACGAGTGCCTGGACAGGGTGCTTGCCCAGGGCGACGTCAAGGGGCTCATCCTTACCGGTAAACCCTTCATCTTCGCGGCAGGAGCCGACCTGACCCAGGTCCCCAACGTGAAGACCAAGGAGCAGGCCATGGAGATTGGCCGAGCGGGTCACGCCGCGTTCAAGCGCCTAATGGACCTGCCCTTCCCCACCGTGGCGGCGGTAAACGGCGTGGCCCTGGGCGGCGGGCTCGAGATCGCCCTGGCCTGTGACTACCGTACGGTGGCCCACACGGTGGAACACATCGGATTTCCCGAGTGCTTCCTGGGCCTCATCCCCGGATGGGGCGGCACCACCCTTCTTCCCAAGCTGGTGGGGCCGGAGAAGGCCCTGCAGGTGATCATATACAATGCCCTGAACAACAACCGGATGCTCAAGGCCAAAGAGGCCCTGGAGATGGGCATAATGGACCGCATGTATGAAGCGGTGGACCTGCTGGACAAGACCATCGAGTTCCTGGTGGGCATCATCCAGGGAACCGAGAAGGTGGAGCGTCCGGAGCCCGACTGGTCTAACGTGGACCAACTCTGCGACCAGGCCAAGGCCTTCGCCGACACCAAGGTCCACGGCAACTCCAAGGCCCCCTACATGGCTATAGAGATAATCCGCAAGGCCAAGGACATCTCGGTGGATGAGGGCTTCGCCATGGAGGACGAGGCCCTGGGTGAGCTCATCCCCTCGCCCCAGATGCAGGCGGGCGCCTACGCCTTCGACCTCACCCAGAGGAGGGCGAAGAAGCCGGTGGGCATCCCCGAGGGGCAAGCCCTGCCGGTTAACAAAGTGGGCATCCTGGGCGCCGGCCTCATGGGGAGCCAGCTGGCGGTGCTTTTCTTGCGGCGGATGCAGATCCCCGTGGTGATCAAGGACATAAAGCAGGAATTTCTAGACAAGGGCGTCAACTACATCCAGCAGGAGATCCAGCGCCAGGCGGAGAAGGGTCGCATCGACAAGACCCGGGTCAATTGGCTCCTCACCCTCCTTGAGCCCACCCTGGACTATCAGGACATGGCCGACTGTGACTTCATCATCGAGGCGGTCCTGGAGGAGATGCCCATAAAGAAGCAGGTCTTCGGCGAGATCGAGGGCTACATAAAGGAGACCGCCATTCTGGCCACCAACACCTCCTCCCTCTCCATCACCGAGATGGCCTCCGACCTCAAGCATCCCGAGAGGGTGGTGGGCTTCCACTTCTTCAACCCGGTGGCGGTCATGCCCCTGTTGGAGCTGATAAAGGGCGAGAAGACCAACGACGTGACCCTGATCACCGCCGCCGACGTGGGCAGGAAGCTGGGCAAGCGCATGGTGTTGGTCAAAGACTCCCCGGCCTTCGTGGTCAACCGACTGCTCATCCGCTCCATGGTGGAGACCATCAAGCTGGTGGACGAGGGCAACGACTTCAAGGAAGTGGACATGGCCCTGTGGGCCCTGGGATCCCCCATGCCTCCCTTCCAGCTCTTGGCCCTGGTGGGTCCTGCCATCGCCATGCACGCCACCGAGACCCTGGCGGCCGCATACCCCGACCGCTTCTTCGTGAGTGAGAACATCCGGGAGCTGGTGGCCCGCAAGAAGCCGGGGATCTACGGTCCCGACGGCGAGGTGGACCCGGAGGTGCGGGAGTTCTGGAAGCAGCAGGACCCGCCCAAGAAGGCCACGCCCGAGGAGATGAGGGACCGGGTGAGCCTGGCCCTGGCCGACGAGGTCTGGCGCATGTTGGACGAGGGCGTGGTGGCCGGACCGGAGGAGATCGACATCTGCATGATCTTCGGCGCCGGCTATCCCTTCTACATGGGCGGCCTCACCAAGTACCTGGACTACGCAGGGTACTCAGAGAGGGTACGGGGCAAGAAGCTGCACCCCGAGTCCTGATCGAGAGGATGAAAGAGGCGGCCCGCCCCTCGCGGGCCGCCTCTTGTTTTCAGTGTCACCGATTTGTAAAGCTCTACGCGAGCTAGAACAAGGGCCATGGACCCCGAGGCGGCAAGAGCGCTTTATCGAAGGCATTTCGTGGTTCACCCTTGTGATGCGGTCGATAAGGGAAGATAATGGGCGCAAACGCCGTTTTTAGTACGCCGTTCAGACAAAAGAAAGGATCTGGCCTTCTGAAACGCCCTGAGGAAGCGCCTATGGAGAAAGTCATCGTCACCGAGGGGTTGACCAAGTATTACGGCAAGGCCCGGGGGGTGGTGGGCCTGGACCTGGAGGTGAGAAAGGGGGAGGTCTTCGGGTTCCTGGGACCCAACGGCGCTGGCAAGACCACCACCCTCCGCCTTCTTCTGGACTTGATAAGGCCTTCCTCCGGAAAAGCCTTCGTGCTGGGGATGGACACCACCCGGCACAGCGTCAAGATCCGGGCCAGGACGGGGTACCTGCCGGGGGAACTCTCCCTCTACGACCGCATGACGGGAGAGGAGTTCTTGCGCTTCTTCGCGCGGCTAAGGGATGGGGTGGACTGGGGATACATGGAGGCCCTCTGCCGCCGTCTGGAGGCGGACCCCTCTTTGAGGATTTCCTCCCTTTCGAGGGGAAACAAGCAGAAGCTCGGCCTCATCCAAGCCTTTATGCACCGGCCGGAACTCCTCATCCTCGACGAGCCCACTTCCGGCCTAGACCCCCTTATGCAGCAGGAGTTTCACCGGCTGGTGGAGGAAGCCCGGGAGGAGGGAAGGACGGTGTTCATCTCTTCCCACAACCTTCCCGAGGTGGAGAAGATGTGCGACCGGGTGGCCTTCATCCGAGCGGGTAGGCTGGTGGAGGTGGTGGAGGTGGCCTCCCTAAAAGAGAGGTCCCTCCACCGGGTAGAGGTGGTCTTCGCCGCTCCCCCACCACCAGGGATCTTTCAGTCCACTCCCGGCGTGTTGCGGGCAGACCAGGACGGCCAGACGGCTCGCATTCTGGTCCAGGGAAGCATGGACTCCCTGTTGAAGACCCTCGCCCTGTACCCGGTGCACCGACTGGTGAGCCACGAGCCCTCCCTGGAAGAGGTGTTCATGACCTATTACGGCGTCAATGGGCCACCTGACATCCCGGAAACCTTGCCGGATCGGGGAGGTGACCGGAGTTGAGGCTGCCGGTGTTCTCCAGAACGGTGCGGGACCGCCGCCGCTTTCTCTTTTGGTGGTGCGTGGGTATGGCGCTCTTCGTGGTATCCCAGGTCTCCTTCTACCCCTCCCTGAAGCAGAGCGACGCTCTGAGGCAGTACATGGAACAGGCCCCCGAGTGGATGAAGATGTTCACTGGCGGCGAGGTCGACATCGTCTCGCCGGTGGGCTACATGAACAGTCAGTTCTTCTACCTCATGCTTCCCCTGCTCCTGTTCATAATCGCCATCGGGCTTTGCAGCGACGCCCTGGCGGGCGAGGAGGCCCGCGGCACCATGGACCTGCTGCTATCCGCTCCCATATCCCGAAGGAGGCTCCTTTTGGAGAGATGGGCGGCCTCGGCCTTCCTGACAGGGGTCATATCTGCCGCCTTCCTGGCCACGGCGCTTTTGATGGCCGCGGCGGTGAGGATGGAGATAGGTTACGTCAAGATGGCCGAGGCCACCTTCAACGCTTTCCTCATAGCCCTTTTGGTGGGGACCTTCTCGCTGTGGGTTGGGGCCGCCACCGGAAACCGCGGGCTTTCCATTGCCCTGGGCTCGATTCTGGCCCTAGCCTCCTACCTGCTGGATTCCCTGGGGCTGATGGTCTCCTCCCTGGCCCCTTGGAGAAAAATGTCCGTCTATTACTACTATTCCTCCAACAACGTGCTGGCCAGGGGACTCAAGCCGGGTCACGCTCTCGTCCTTTTAGGGGGGATCGCGGTCCTACTCCTCCTCTCCCTGGACTCCTTCCAGGGCAGGGAAATAGGGGTCAGGGGTTCCACCTCGCTTCCCCTGCTCCACCGCCTGAGGACCGGTTCAAGCGCCTCCGGCGTAACGAGAAATCGTTGAAAACCGGGGGGATGCCAGCCCGTTTCTTTACCGGACGCCTGACTGGAGTGGATATAGCTAAATGGGATATTCAATCTGGCATATATTACCAATTAATCTTCCTGAGGCGTGAATTCGAGCAAAAAACGATCCCCCGAATCCTGGTATCCCGATAGGTGACCCGGCCGTCTCCATCCCGCCCTGACACGGTGATTGGCTTCGTTTTACATGAAGAAACATCAGGTCGGCCGCCTCGTCCACGGGCACCGGATGGGTGCGATATTGTTCCCCCTCTCCCTCGGAGAAGGAGACATTGAGTCCCTTGGATTGCGCGCGGGTATGTGATCGTACGCTACAACCCCGATATCTCCCTCATCTTGGCGGCAAATCTGCGGGTGGCCGCCGCGTCCATAGGCACCGGCCGGCAGTAGTCGTGGATCAAGTAGGGGACGAGCTCCACCTCCTCCAGCCGGCTGCCTCGCAGCCGGCAGCGAAGCACGAAACCCTCCCTGGTGTAGTCGGCGAACATCTGGTCGAACACGAAGTTCCCCAGGCTGTAGGCTATGAGGCTGTCCCCGTAAAGCTCCACCGGTTGGACGCAGTGAGGATGGGTGCTCACCACCATGTCCGCCCCCGCGTGACAGGCAATGCGGGCCAGTCTCACCTGAAAGGGAGAGGGTTTGTGCTTGTATTCCTCCCCCCAGTGGAAGGAGACCACAAGAAAGTCCGCCTTTTCCCTTGCCCCCTCGACCTTCCTCCGCACCAACTCCTCGTCCTCCCGGTCGAAGCTGCCGTAGGGGGGGAGGTCCACCCATGCCACTCCCGGCCTCGCGGGTCCCGCGTTGAGGCTCCCGGCCACGCAGTTGAAGCCGAGGAAAGCGAGGCGAATCCCCTTGACTTCGAGAAAAAGGGGAGAATAGGCCTCCTCTTTGTCCCGACCGCCACCCACGTATCTTATCCCCCTCTCCTCCAGCAAGCTCAGGGTGTCAAGGAACGCCGGGGTGCCGAAGTTGGTGCTGTGGTTGTTGGCCAGATTGAGCACGTCGAAACCGCAGAGCTCGAGGCCCCTCACGGTCTCGGAAGGCGCTATGAAGGCCACTCCCTTTCCAGGGGAAGGATACCGGTCGGAAAGGGGGCATTCCAGGTTTCCCCAGGCCAGGTCGGCCTGAGAGGGGTAAGGCGCCATGTCTTTGAAGGGAAAAAGCACTCCGTGTCTCCTCATCTGTTTTGCCACCGTCCTGGAGGGTATTATGTCACCCGCGAAGCTCAGGTTGATCTCTGGAAGGGCACTTACGGCCTTTTCCTCAATGAGATCGACGACCTCTTTTATCCGGCATTCGTCCTTGCAAACGCACAGGAGGATCTTTTCGCCGTCGCCTATGGCCCCCTGCCAGTCGGCTATCTTCAATTTGGTGGGCGGAATTTCCAACATGCCCGCCACGCTGTATCCCTCCGGCAGTCGGTCAGAAGGGCACAGGAGGATCTCAGGGGCGTCACCGCGATCCACCAGCTCGAACGAGCCACTCTCATCGCTCAGCCTCGAAAGAGCCTGCGCCCACGTTCCCCTTGTCCTCTGTGGAAGAGCCATCCCCACTTTGACCTTGACGGAAGTGGCAGCTGCCTCCTCCCTTCGGGCCTTCGGATAAAGGAGCAGGAAAGCTGCCCACACCATGAGGAAGATCGACATGTAGATGAGGGGGACTGCCCCCTTTATAGAAGTTTTTCTCATTATTTCCCCGTCTCTTCCAACGGCGGATGCCGTAACCCCTCGCTTCGCAATGGATGGGAGGGCGCTCAATCCTTCACGTCCTGCGCAATATTACCAAAACCCGGAAAACATTTCTTCAACCCAAGGGCGAGCTCCTTCAGTGAACCTGAAAACTAAGTTGTTTTTCGCGCTGAAAGCAAAGCAGAGCGAAAAACAACGGAGAAAACGTGGTTTCAGATAAAAAGAGGGCTTCCGTTCCTCGCGCTTCAGCACCAGATTTTCCGAACCACTTTGATTTTTCCACTCTCTATTGGGATGAGTCATCGTTTACGCTTGTCTTTTCACCCCCTGGTAAAGATCGAGGGGGCCTTTTCCGGCCCCCTTCCAGCTCACAAAGCGATCTGGTCTCTCTGGGTCTTCAGGCCCGCATCCTTCCGACGAGATGGGGCGCTCTAACCCCCCTACGACTTACCTCAACGGCTCCCTTTCATCTCACGGTTTTGGTTCCTTTCCCCGCTTTCACTGCACGTGCAAGAACCGCACTGGGTTTCCTGACCGCCCTCGCAGCTTTGGTCTTGTACGTAGGTACGGTCCCTCTCCTGCAGGCATACCTGATCTTTCTCCCTCAGCTGGTCCTGTTGGCGCAGCCGATCCTGCGTGCCGCTTTCCGCCTGGCGCCCTTCACGGTTCTCGCAGGCCTGCTCCCGGTTCTGGTCCATTTCCCGGACCTGAGTCCTCTCCTGGTTCTTCGCGCATTCTTCGCAGGATCCCTCGGCTTCATCGCTCTCCGCGGTCCCTTCTTCGCTATCTCCTCCTGCTTCCTCTCGGTTTCTCACCTCAGCTTCTTCCCGTAACCTCACTCTGTTTTGTTCCCCCAGGCACTCACCCTTTTGGCATTTCCTGACCGCCTCCAGGGTCTGAGAACGAGACTTGGCAGCCAGGCTTATACCCGTGGCCAGGGCCAACAGGAGGAAGATGGCGGTCACGACCATCCAAGCCTTCTTGGGCTTCAACCCTTTCACCTCCTTTCCGTACGTGCCTATCCATCTCCGTACACATATACGCACAGCCCTTCCTTGATGTACGCTCTAAAAGGCGCCATTTATGGAGTGATCCTTCTGGGGAAAGACGGAAGCCACACGGACCGAATGACCGAATAAATGAAGCGGATGGATCGTATTTAAGATAGGGACATGGAAGAAACAAACACAGACCTCGAGGGCCTGGCGGAAAGGGCGGCGGAGGGCGACCAGGAAGCTTTCCGCGGGATATACGAGGCTCTCCTCGACCAGGTATATAAGTACTTCTTCTGGGTGCTCAGGTCCAGCGAAGAGGCGGAGGACTTGACCGAGGAGACCTTCGTCAAGTGCTTTTCCGCCATCTGCCGGTACGACCGGCGGAAGGCTTCCTTGAGGACATGGGTGTTTCGGATAGCCAGAAACGTCCTGGTGGACCACCTCCGAGCGAGGGGAAGAGTCAGGACGGAGGGACTGGAATCCGCCGCCGATGTCTCGGCGCCTTCCGTGGAGTCGTCATGGGAGGAAGAGGAGAGAGACCGTGCGGTGAGGATGGCCCTGGAGGAGCTACCCGACATATACAGGCAGGTTTTGGTCATGAAGTACTTCCTGGACATGGACAACCGGGAGGTGGGGGAGGTCCTGGGGAAATCCCCCGGGGCGGTCAACGCATTGAGGATAAGGGCACTGCGCAAGCTCGGAGGGGTGCTGGAGAGAAGAGGATGGATCTGAGGGTTTTCCGGAGAAGGAAGAGCGATGAGATAGAACGGGCGGCCGAGCGCTTCCTCGCTGCAGCCCGTCAACCTGTGGCCCCCGAAGGACTCCGACAACACGGGTTCTCAAGGGTGATGGAGAGGGCGAGGGCGGAGATACCCCAAGGGAAGGCATGGGCCCTGCCCGTATACGCCCGGCCGGCGCTCAGGGCGGCGCTCGTCGCCTTGTTCGCACTGATTTTCCTCTCCGGCTCCACCGCCGCTCTCTACGCCGCCTCCTACCGCGCACTGCCCGATTCCTCGCTCTACGGCGTGAAGATCGCCTTCGAGAGGGCGAGGGTGGCACTCTCCTTTTCGGACTCGTCCCGGCTGGAACTGGAGATGGAGCTGGGCCGGCGCAGGCTGGAGGAGGTCCGGGAGATGGGGCGTCTCGGCCGAGCCCGAGGGGCGGAGAGATGGCTAAAAGAATACGGAAGATGCCTCACTCACATCGAAAACCGCGTCGCGTCCTTGGGTGAGGGAGAGGAGGCGCACAGGTGGAGGTGGCGCGTGGCCCTACACCTGGAGGAGCAGGAGAACCGGCTAAGGGAAATCCTGGAAGAGGCTCCCGAGGGGCTGGTTCCCTGGTTGGAAGAGGCCACTCGCCGCTGTGTCGTCCTCCGGGCCGGGGTTCGGCGCGAGTATGAGCGTTCCGGTCACGACGAGAAGGGGCCCGGCACCGTCGAAGGAGACAGCGGTACAAGCGGACAGACCCACCGGGAACCATCTTCAGGTGAAGGAGGGAGCACTCCCCCACCATCGGACGACCAAAAACAGGGGGGGACGCCCCGAGATAAGCAGAACCCAGGCCCCTCCGGGGGCGCTCCATATCCTTCCGGTAAGGGCGAGGGGGCTAGGAGACAAGGATCCTGAACCCCTTTCAGGCAGAGACCCATTTCTCCGTAGCCCCTCAAAAACCACCCAAATGCGCATAACGCCAACGCCCAACCCATCAATCCGGCCCTCGACGAAGTTTCCCGTGCAGTTCGGGCGCTCATAATACAGGATTCCTTTCGAAAAACGTGTATTCACGATAAAGCCGGTCGATAGAAAAGGGGCCAGGGGATGACTCAAGACGAGAATCGTTCCAAACATGCCTTCCCCGAGTCAGTCGTAGGTTCACTTATCCCCTCCATCATGCGGCCAGCGAAGCGAGGTGGCGAGACTCCGACACAGGCAATACGTTGGGTATACCCTTAACGAATCCCTTGAAAAGCTTAGGGAATAACCCGTCGTAGCGGAGGATGCCTTAAGGTGAAGAGACGAGGCAAGGCTTTCGTGGTGAAAACGTGGGGCGAGTTATCCTTCCTCAGCGAGAGGTTGCCTGCGATCTCGGGAAAAAAGGGAAGGCATTTTTTGAGAACCCATCATAATCCCCTCATAATTTATTGAGGTGTTAAGCGGTCGCAGGATAGCGTATAAAGATTTGTGCCTGGGCTCTTAGAACGGCAATAGATAGCCTTCCTCTTGTATAGGTGAACAACCAAACAAGGAGGAAGGCTATGGCTAAACAGGGTGAACATGCCTCTCGGGAAATGGTCACACAGCTAAGGGAAGGGGTGGGACAGAGGGAAAAGGCTATATGGACCCCCCTGTATCATACCCCTTCGGATGGAAGGACTACGGCGGAAGAGTTCGAGCAGAGGGAAAAGGCTATCGCCCGGAGGCTTTCGGCCGAGGAGGGGGAGCTCTTCCTTGACGAACACCCGGAGGACAAGGGAGGCGGGTTCTACGAGCGATCCCTCTTGACCTCGTGCGGGCTCACCTCTGGTCTTGGGGTTTCACCGCGAAAACAGTCCTGCCACAAGAGGACGTCACCGGGACCCCGTGCGGGCTCACCTCTGTTCTAAGGGTCCCCCGCAACCGCTCGGGAGATTTCTACCCGGCCATCCTGCCCGGCAAGCGGCGGGCCTCGGTGGATCTCGGGGACCTCATCCTCATCATGTTCCAATGTGGCATCAACACTCGCCGTACCGGGCATAAGGTAGAGGCCACCCGCGGCACCTTCTACTCCCACACCTCCCTAGCCAGGATGTGCCGGGTGGCGGAGGCGGAGATAGAGGCCTGGAGGATGAGGCCGCTAAAGAGAGCCTACTTCTCG